>JAZRIH010000138.1:0-9335 GCA_045645175.1 Eubacteriales bacterium
GGGGATGATGCGATCGCCCAGTTCTGTGCGGAGGGCTTCCAGACGGTCGGCACGGCGTGCGGTCACCCAAATCTGATCGTATTGGGTGTCCATTGCGCCGGCGGCGCTTGCGATCTGACGGACGAATTCCCGTCCCATTCCGGCAGATGCGCCGGTGATCAAAGCAATTTTCATTTGTTTTCTCCTTGCAGGTTCAAATGCTGGTTATACAATTGGAAGAAGTGATCGGCGCGGACGAATTCTACCTTGCCGTCGTACTTTTCCTTCAGTTCCTGCTCGATCTCGTAGAGATCGTTCAGCGACAGCTTGCCCCATACGGTCATCTGCGCCGCCACAAAGAGGGGAGCGGTTCCGTCAAAGCGATTGGTGGCTTCTCGGTTGAGGACACTAGAGAGGTGCTCACGGGTGGCGGTATAGCAGGGGGTGAGCTGTTTGCAAATGATGCCGTTGTTCACCGAGGTGATGGATTCACGGTCATCGGTAAAGAGCTGGACGGTCAGACCGTAGAGGGAGGGCGCATTTTTGGTGTAGACCTCTCTCTGCTCGTCGGTCATGTTGTCCCAGACGGTGACCACCTTCAGTCCGCAACGCTCAAAATAGCGGTTGGACAGAGCGGCGTACTTGCCGAATTTCTCGACATCCTCTACATAATTGCCCGAAGGGATGTCCTCCCACAGGGTGTTCACCGCCATGGCGTAGCCCATGCCCGAAGGTCCGCTGACAAAGCAATCCTTTTCGGTTGCGGTGTCATAGTAGTAGTTCATCATACCGGGGCAGGTGTCGGCGCAAGAGGGGGAAATGGTCCAGTTGACAGCCACTTTGCCGCGAGTATCAGAGTTTCTATCCCAATATTGACGCATGAAATGTTCCACATATTGGATGTTATCGCCGTCGCTGACGAAGATGGAAACGTACATCTTGTTTTCCACCGCAGGAACAGGAGGGATTTCCCGAATACGGATAGGCATCCGCTGTGCATAAACGGTAGCGTTGGCAAAGAAGTCAGAGGGGACGGTGGACAGACCTGCGGCGGTGGCGGTGGTGATGCCCGACCGCTCTTCGGTGTACCATCCGGTGGCGATAGCGGCACCCGGCTCCATGTCATCGAGGAAGCGGCGGTAGACCGCTTGCTCGGATTTGGAGTCACGGCAGTTGAGGAAGACGATGGCGGCACCGGTTGCGGCTGCAAGGTCACGGATGTATGCCGCCATGCGGGGACGCTGGGAGAGGATCAGGCGGTGAGTATTCTTCTGCCAGAAGGCTTCGTACAAATAGGTATAGATCTCTTCGGCGGTGGTGTAGGGAAGAGTAGTGAGATCATACAACAGGGGCAGATCGATGCCCGCACCGGTGAGAGCATCCATCACCTCTTGGGTTACGGGGATGCCGTCAATGGGGGAGGCTACCGAGCCTGCGAGATTTACATAATGATGGCTCTTTTCGGTGGAGTAGAGAACAAATCCTGCGGCAGAGGTCCAATAGGATTTGAAAATCTCCATGTAGGGACGCATAGTAAAGCTGATGCCGTAGGTCTTTGCCCAGGTGTCGGGGCCCTCGCCTGCCGTCTTATCGTACATGAAAATGCGGGGCTGCTCCCGATTGACGATGCCCTGCAGGGCAAGGAGGGCGATCAGCCAGGAATGGGGCGTGTCCTCGGTGGTGAAGGCGTCCATATTGTCGATGGGGGTGTCAAAGGTGGGAAAAATCTGACCTTGAGGCCATGTCATGGGGGTAGGCATAGAATTGTCCTCCTGAGTTGTAAAAATCAAGGTTTTATATGACTAAACTATCTTTATTGTACTCGAAAAGACCAATTTGGTCAATAGTTTTTGTGAAATTTGACAGAAAATATTTCGAAATCCCCTCTTGACAAATAGGGCTATCCGTGTTATAATGAGTGCAATGTGTTTTGCTTGACACTTTCGTCATGCAGGATGCTTTACACCACGTCGTGAGCGGAGGAAAGTATCATGGAGACGGCAGAAAAAAATCTGGACCTCTCTCTGCTTTTGGAGTTTTACGGCGGATTGCTCACTCCCCGCCAGCGCGAAATGGCAGAGTATCACTATAACGATGACCTGTCCCTCAGCGAGATCGCTGAGCTGTGCGCCATCACCCGCCAGGGTGTGTGGGACGGACTGAAAAAAGCCGAGTCCATTCTGCGAGATGCGGAGGAGCGACTTCACCTCTATGAAAACTATCGTAAGCGGCAGACCGAAGTGGATTATCTCATGATCCGACTGAAGGCTATGGAGGATGCGGGTTACCCTGTGGGCGATCTCATCGCATCGTTGGAGCGATTGCCGCTGTAAGTTCCGTATAGGTTCTCAAAGGAGTATTCATGTTTGATAGCTTATCAGATAAGCTGAGTGCGGCGTTCAAAAAATTCCGCAGTAAAGGCAAGCTGACCGAAGCTGACGTCAAGGCAGGTATGCGCGAGGTAAAGCTGGCGCTTCTGGAAGCAGACGTTAACTTCAAGGTGGTCAAGGAGTTCATCAAGACGGTTACCGACCGTGCAGTTGGCTCCGAGGTGCTGGAAAGCCTGATGCCTGCTCAGCAGATCATTAAAATCGTCAACGAAGAGTTGACCTCTCTTATGGGCGGATCGGTCTCTAAGTTAGAGATTGCACCCAAGCCCCCTACAGTAATTATGATGTGCGGCTTGCAGGGCGCAGGTAAAACTACCCACGCCGGAAAGCTCGCCGGACTTTATAAAAAGCAGGGCAAACGTCCCTTGCTGGTTGCCTGTGACATCTACCGTCCCGCTGCAATTAAGCAGCTGGAGATCGTAGGCGGGCAGCTGAACATCCCCGTGTTCACCATGGGCGACAAAACTTCCCCTGTAAAGATCGCTGCCGAGGCACTGAAATTTGCCGAGAAAAACGGCCATGACATGGTCTTCATCGATACCGCAGGTCGTCTGCACATCGACGAGGGCATGATGGAAGAGCTGGTAGAGATCAAGGAGAAGGTAAAGCCTACCGAAATCCTTCTGACCATTGACGCAATGCTGGGTCAGGATGCGGTAAACGTAGCAGACACCTTCAACAAGCAGCTGGACATCACCGGTGTCATCCTCACCAAGCTGGACGGCGATACCCGTGGCGGTGCCGCGCTGTCGGTTCGTCACGTGACCGGTAAGCCCATCAAATTCGTGGGTACCGGTGAAAAACTGGACACCATCGAGCCCTTCCATCCCGACCGTATGGCATCCCGTATTCTGGGCATGGGCGATATGCTCACCCTCATTGAAAAAGCGGAGCAGGCATACGACGAGAAGAAGGCTATGGAGCTGGAGCAGAAGATCCGCTCGTCTTCCTTTACCTTGGAAGATTATCTGGAGCAGTTCCAGCAGATCAAGGGCATGGGCAGTATGGAGCAGATTGCAGCTATGCTTCCCGGTGTAAAGCCCGGCGCATTGAAAGATGCACAAATCGATGAAAAGGCAATGGCGCACATGGAGGCGATCATCTACTCCATGACTCCCAAGGAGCGTCAGAAGCCCGACATCATCAACTCTTCCCGTAAAAAGCGAATCGCCGCAGGCAGCGGACGCTCGGTGGAAGAGGTCAACCGCCTCTTGAAGCAGTATGAGCAGACCTCGAAGCTGATGAAGCAGCTCTCCAAGGGTAATTTCCCCGGTATGATGGGCGGCAAAAAAGGCAAGTTCCGTATGCCTTTCTAAAAACGGAGCAAAAAAATAGCGGCATAGACCGCACACAATATTAACATCTTCGAAGGAACCCCCTTCGCTGATATACAAAACATATTTTTTGGAGGAAATACAAAATGGCAGTTAAAATCAGACTGAGAAGAATGGGCGCAAAGAAGGCTCCCTTTTACCGTGTAGTTGTTGCAGATTCCAGATATCCCCGTGACGGTCGTTTCATCGAGGAAATCGGCTACTACAACCCCATGACCAACCCCGCTGAGATCAACATCGACGCTGAAAAGGCTACTAAGTGGCTGAACAACGGTGCACAGCCCACCGAAACTGTAAAGGCTCTGCTGAAGAAGAACGGCATCGAGAAGTAATCCGTAAGGAGGACCAGGATGTCGGATTTGAACAAGACGCTGACGGACATTGCCAAGGCGCTGGTAGATCATCCCGATCAAGTTGTTGTTACCGAGACCGAGGATAAGGACGGCGTTTCGCTGACCCTTACCGTTGCCGAAGGTGACATGGGCAAGGTGATCGGCCGCCACGGCAAGATCGCCAAGGCCATCCGTACCGTGATGAAATCCGCAGCCAACGCAGACGATCGCCGTATCAAGAACGTCATTATTGAATAAGTTTTTCTACGGCAAACGCCCCCTCCCATACCAAAGTCGGTATGGGAGGGGGCGTTTTTGTGGGTTATCTCGGTAGTTCAATGGAATCTGCTTCAGCGTTCAAAATATGGAGATATCCCAGTACTTTTTCGGTTCCCCACGGGTAGAACTGCATAGATTTGACACTGTGCTGCTCAGCCGCGGAGAGATCCCATCCGTCCTGTTCACTTAAGGTCAGATCCGGATCTTCAAATTCTACCACAAGAAGACCATCCTTTAGCAAACGAAGGCTTCTGAATCCACAGCTGCCATCACTAAAAATATATCCAATCGAATTGTTTCTTTCATAGTCGCATTTCACCGCAGGATCAATGGCAGAAAATTTCTCATAACTGTCACCGATTTGTACAGACGCATAATCGCTGTAAGAAAACGTGCCGGAAACATAGTAGAATTCTTCGGTAATCATCCATGTCTCTGTAATACAAGTTTCCGGTTCCGCTTCTTCGGTCACACCACTGGTTGTTTCCTCCGGCGAAGTTGTAGCATGCTGATTTTCGGATTCTGTTTCGTCTACTACGATACTTTCAAACACCACGTAAGAGTAAACAACATTTTTCTGATCGTCCTCTAATTTGTAGACTATGCAAACATGAGTATCGTCAATCGCTTCTATTCTTTCAATCGGGAAATCAACACGATATTGTTCCAAAAAAGGCTTAGTTGAATTCCATCTGAGTTTATCAAGATCAAGACGCTTCGATACTGTTTCGTAATCATAAACAGTCATCAAATCAAAATCAGTATTTTCAGTCAACTCCAAATAGGAGAGCAACGTTCCCGCAGTATAAGATCCCCAACCGTGTTTTTCTTCTTCCATCTTGTCAAAGGAAGTCTCCCAAGTACGCTTGGTCAGCGATACTACTCCAATAGTAGCTGCAGTCAAGACGGTTACAATGCAAAAGCATAATATAGCTATTTTTAAAAATCTATTTTTCATAGAGATATTTCCTTTCTATCCTATTTCCAATTTTAGTATATCATATTTCAAAAAAATGTCAATAGGTGATGATAAATCACTCCCATATTTGTAATAAATCACAAATGTTTACAAGATGCCCTCCTTATAATCTCTTTCCCACCTTGACAAAATCTGCCGTATGTGGTATCATAAGGACAGTACATTTTCAGGAGGTCAATCTATGATTCCACGTCTGATTTCTATTTTCGGAGGCTACCTCATCGGCTGCTTCAATTTAGCTTATATCGTTGCCAAGATGCGGGGCTTCGACATCCGCTCCAAGGGCTCCAACAATCCCGGCGCATCTAACGCCGCCATCACCATGGGCGCCAAATGGGGCGTGATCGTTGCCCTTGTGGATATTCTCAAATCTGCCATCGCCGTTTGGCTGATGGAGGGCATTTTCCAGGATCCCGTTTGCGGTACCATTGCAGGCGTGTCTGCGGTCATGGGACATATGTATCCCTTCTGGATGAAATTCAAGGGCGGCAAGGGCTTTGCATCCTTCTCGGGTATCGCGCTGGGCATGGATTGGCGCTATTTCGCCATCATTGCCATTTTCGTGTTTGCGGCGATCCTGCTCACCGACTACATCGTGATGGGCACGGTGACTGCTGTGGTATCTTTCCCCATCTCCTGGGGACTCATTGAAAAGGACTGGTGGGCGCTTCTGATCGCAGCGGTGTCGCTGATCATTCTCATTAAACATATCCCCAACTACATCAAGATTGCCAAGAAGCAGGAATTCAAAGTGTCCAAGGTGCTGTTTAAGAAAAAGACTTGACGGGCAATTCCTTCTATAAACAGAAAACCACGAGCTATGCTCGTGGTTTTCGTTTTATCAGGAGGGATCCTTCATGGCTTTTCCCATCTCTACCGGCTCGCCGATGTAGGGATAGCCCGTTTCGTCAAAGTAGACACGCTGGATGTGGAGGAATCGGGGTGCCCAAGTCACCGTCTTGTTGCTCTCGTGCATACTGTGGTAGGCAATGTACAGATCCTTGCCGTTGGGGCCATAGAAGTAGGATGCATGTCCCGGACCATAGGTGCCGTTGCCCTTTTGCATCAGCGGGTCCGGATCTTTCTCCCAGTTTGCGGTGCAAACAAGATCGCCGCCCTTGTACTCCATCACTCCCAGTGCATATTCATCTGACCAACAGCCGTTGGCGGAGTAGAGCACGAACAATCGCTTGCCATCGGGACTCTTGACAAAGAACGCGCCCTCAGTGATGGTGGAATTACCCACGTAGGGCGGGATCAGCTCCCAAGGAAGCTCCGCTTGACAAAGGAGAACCCCTTCGCCGTCAAAGGCGGTTGGAGAGCTCATTTTGCGGATGTGGACGCGGTTGCCATTCTTCTCTCGTGCATAGCACATATAGATGGAGCCATCGGTGTGGGTGTAGACAGTAGGATCGATGGCATTCATCGCGGGATCGGGATAACCTGCAAAGGTGAAGCCATCCAAGGGATTTTCGGTGTTGGACTGCAGAATAAAGAGGGTGCGATCCTCTCTGCCGTCGGCGGTGCGTGCGCCGCTGGTATAGATGTACCAACGATCACCGAATTTATGCATTTCGGGTGCCCAGATGCAACCGTTAATGCCATCGCCTTGCTCAATGCCGTAGACCTTTACGCTGTTCTCCATACGACGCAGATCGGACAGCTTTTCTGCGCTGAAAATGCGCACCTCTCTGCCGCGGGTGAAGAGGAGATAGTAGCGGTGGAATTTGGGATCGTAGGTGACAAAAGGATCGGGAGATTCATGTTCGCCGATGGGATTGGTGAAGGATGCACCGCAATCGGTAAACTGATCGTCGGTGGGTCGGAATGCCTTGTTTTTGATGATCATACACGCCTCCATAATCTTTGCCGAGTGACTCGGCTGTCTATACTTGCATTATACCACAATTTTTTGTAGATTTCAAGGATTTTTTCAAGAGAAAAAGAGCCCCGACAGATGCTCTGTCGGGGTGATCTTGTAGAGGGTAGATTTAGTCATCCACACGCTGTGCAAGACGGTTGACATACTGATGATAGAACTCCTCGAAACGATCCTCGTCCATCGCATCGCGGATCTTCTGCATGAGATCGTTGTAGAAGTAGAGGTTGTGCATTACACACAGACGCATACCCAGCATTTCGTCGGCTTTCAGCAGGTGACGGATGTAGCCGCGGGAGTGATTCTTACATACGGGGCATCCGCAGGTGGGGGAGATAGGACGATTATCTTCCATGAAGCGGTGATTGAGAATGGTTAGCTTGCCTTCCCAGGTGAAGAGGTTGCCGTGACGGGCGTTACGGGAGGGCATAACGCAGTCAAAGAAGTCAACACCGCGATAAACTGCCTCCAGAATGTTCTGGGGAGTGCCTACGCCCATGAGGTAGCGGGGTTTATTAACAGGCATATAAGGCTCAACGGTTTCGATGACATGGTACATATCCTCTGCCGCTTCGCCAACCGCCAGACCGCCGATGGCGTAGCCGTCCAGATCCAGCTCTGCGATGTCCTTCATGTGCTGAATACGCAGATCGTCATAGGTGGAGCCTTGGTTGATACCGAAGAGCATCTGATGGGGGTTAACCGTTTCGGGCAGGGAGTTGAGGCGCGCCATTTCCGCCTTGCAGCGGTGGAGCCAACGGGTAGTGCGGGCGATAGACTGCTGAACGTAACGGTACTCGGCAGGGTTTTCGATACACTCGTCGAATGCCATGGCGATGGTGGAGCCCAGATGGGACTGGATCTGCATAGATTCCTCGGGACCCATGAAAATGCGCTTTCCGTCGATGTGGGAAGCGAAGGTTACGCCTTCTTCCTTGATCTTGCGGAGCTTTGCTAGGGAGAATACCTGGAATCCGCCGGAGTCGGTGAGGATGGGGCGGTCCCAGTTCATGAATTTGTGCAGACCGCCCATTCTGTAGATGACGTCGTCACCGGGACGGATATGAAGATGGTAGGTATTGGACAGCTCTACCTGACAGCCCAGCTCCTTCAGGTCCTCAGCGCCTACGCCGCCACGAATAGCGGCAGAGGTGCCTACGTTCATGAAGACAGGGGTTTCGATGGTGCCGTGAACCGTTTCCATACGGCCGCGGCGTGCTTTGCCTTGAGTTTTAATGAGTTTGAACATAGTAACGGTGCGCAAGATAACAGCTTGCGCCCTCCTTATTTTATTATATATCAGTAGTATGGATTAACTGCGTTTGAAATAATGCTCGATGCGATTCTTTTTCATCACCAATGCAACCGGTCTGCCGTGAGGGCAGTAGAGGATGTCGGGCATCTCAAATAGCTTGGCGACAACCCACGCCATATCCTCGTCCTTGTCGATGCGACCTGCCTTGATGGCGGCTTTGCAGGAGGCTTGATAGAGGGCTTCCTCGAAGTAAGCTTTGCGAGTGATCTCCACCGATCCCGTTCCGTTGGCCAGCGCCCCGATCATGGCAACCAAGAGATCGGTGGCACGGTCGGAGGTGAGGAGGGAAGGAATCTGGGTGCAGTAGAGGAGAGATGCCTTCTCATCGATGGTGTAGGAGAAGCCCGCTTGGGCGATCTCGTCCTCATAAGCGTGTGCGGCATCCATTTCCTCGGGGGAGAGGGGAATCTCCAAGGGGAAGAGGAGCAGCTGCAGCGCCCCCGATTGCTCGGTCATGATCTTCTTCATGTCCTCAAAGAGGATGCGCTCATGGGCGGCGTGCTTGTCGATGATGAGAACGGCGTCTTCGCTTTCCACGAAAATATAGGCGTGGAAGGCGGTGCCCAAAATGCGGTAGGAGGTGTCCTGAACGGCATTTGCACGCTCAGCGCCGGCAGACAGCGAAAAGAGGAACTGATCTGCCACCGCTTCCAATGAGTCAGGCGCGGGAGCGACAGGGCTCAGAGGGATCGGAGCTTCCATAACAGGCGCCTTGTCCTTCACTTGCTCTCTAACCGAGGGGATTGCAGGTTCAGCGGTAATTGTTTTCGGTTCAGGACGGGGTTCTTCCCTGACGGGCGCAGGAGGCACAGGAGGCGCAGGAGGTGCAGGGGGCGCAGGAGGGGCAG
>JAZRIH010000139.1:0-1902 GCA_045645175.1 Eubacteriales bacterium
TGGGCAGAGTTTGGTCGTCAAGTTGTCTTGCGCTTGAATTTTGTTGGTATAGGAAGATTTACAATCGCTCTCGGAACGGACGCCTTTATGGGATTGAGAAAAGGCAAGAAGTCGAGAGAACGTATGCTTTTAAAAGCAGAATCGCTGTATTTGCTTGAAGCCAAGATGTCCTATGGGGATCAATTGATGTGGACGGCTGTCAAAGATGCCGGACAATCGGTAGACAGTTTGTTTGAAGCAATGCAGAAGCTATCTGCTCAAATTACCGAGGATATGAAAGCTGCTCAAGGTAGCATCCGCGAGATTGAGAACGTAGATATTTCCGCTATCGATGCGAACAATAAGGGATTAACCGCTGAACTATTAGATAATTTATAATTGCGAGGATTACATAATGAGCGAAAAGAATATAACGGATCTTTCTGAAATAGAAAACATTAATATCAGCGAAGAAAATTTGCCCGATGTAATATCCGAGCAATTTGAAGCAATTGTCGATATAGACAAACGAATCGTTGAGGCGGAAAACAGATGCGCAACAGCTAAAGAAACTGCGGATAAAATGATTCTCGCCAAAGCATTAAATCAAAAGGATGCTATCAATGCGACGCAAGACGCTGTTCGTTCTCTTGCTGAAGCACAGACAGCATTGTCCGATGCACAGAGAATGCTGTTTGAAAATCAGCAGAAAATGGCTGACGGTATGAGATATCTTCTTGTACTTGGTGCTTCCAGTATTGCAATGAACCGCGTTGTAATAGCCGAACTCGAGGCAAAGCTGAAACAAGCTACTAAGGAGCAACTGTCAGAGAAGGCTCGTGAGGAACTGATCGGTGTTATCAGGCTTCTACGTGAGCAGGAAAGCGCTTTTTCAAAGCAAGATAGAATGTCCGATCAGCTCAAGACACATGGACGTGAAATTGAAACGATACATCGCGTAGATGCGTTGCAGGATGAGACCGATAAAAAACACGATTCTTTGATTGCAGAAAATGCTTCAAAAAACATAGAGCAAGACAAGCAGATTGCTGCAGGTGTAAAAAAGGATGTAGAGCAAGATAGCGAAATCCAAAGACAGCAAAATGTCGATAAACAACATGATGCCGAACTCAAAAAAATCAAAACATTGGCATGGTTAGGATTGGGAGTTGCAATTGTCGCATTTGTAGTGGCGGTAATTGCGTTGATTCTGTGATATCTCAAAAATCCTCCTTGAAAACAAAAAAATATTGGACACATCACAGACGAAAATACGTTTATGATGTGCCCAAATTTTATTTATTGGATTTTACAAGTTCTAAAAGACTCAAAAGCCTCAAAAAGCCAGTAAAATCAAGGATTACTTCAGTGCCTCTTCGATAGCAACTGCACCCGCTACCGTCATACCAACCATGGGGTTGTTGCCGGCACCGATGAGTCCCATCATCTCTACGTGCGCGGGAACCGAGGAAGAACCTGCGAACTGTGCGTCGGAGTGCATGCGTCCCATGGTGTCGGTCATACCGTAAGAGGAAGGACCTGCAGCCATGTTGTCGGGGTGGAGGGTACGGCCGGTTCCGCCGCCCGATGCTACCGAGAAGTAGCTAACGCCGTTCTCGATTGCCCACTTCTTGTAGGTTCCTGCAACGGGGTGCTGGAAGCGGGTGGGGTTGGTGGAGTTACCGGTGATGGAAACGCCAACGTTCTCCAGCTTCATGATTGCAACGCCCTCGGGAACATTGTCCGATCCATAGCAGTTGACCTTTGCGCGAGGACCGTCGGAGAATGCCTTTCTCTCAACAACCTTAACCTCTTCGGTGTAAGGATCGAACTCGGTCTTAACGTAGGTAAAGCCGTTGATACGGGAAATGATGTACGCTGCGTCCTTGCCCAGACCGTTCAGAATAACGCGGAGGGGCTTTA
>JAZRIH010000140.1:0-2670 GCA_045645175.1 Eubacteriales bacterium
CGATAAAGTCGCGGGTGTGGTAGCGGAGCACCTCCATCCGGGTGCGTCCGGAGCCGCCGTGGTAGCAACGACATTCCATAGCGGTGGCAAGCTCATCGGCGCGGCGGATTGCGGAGATAAACAGGGGGATGAAAATGGGAATGAGTGCCTTAACTCGTGCGAAAACCGATCCGTTTTCGAAATCTGCACCTCTTGCTTTCTGTGCAGACATGATTTTGTCGGTTTCTTCAATCAGAGTGGGGATGAAGCGCAGGGCGATGGTCATCATCATGGCGAACTCGTGAACGGGGATCCCCACCTTTTTCAGGGGGGCGAGGAGCTGTTCCAGACCGTCGGTGAGAGCGATGGGGGAGGTGGTATAGGACAACAGAATGGTGGAGCCCACCAAGAGGGAGGTGACGCGCAGGATCATGTTCGCAGCGTAAACGATACCGCCCGAGTAGATGTGGATGAAGTAGAAGTCCACCAAAGGAGTGCCGGTCTTTACCCAAAAGAGGTTGAGGACGGTGGTGAACAGAAGGATCCATTTCAGCGCCTTCAAGGATTTGAAGACCGTTCCGAAGGGGATCTTGCCCAAGGGGATGAGCAGGAAGGAGATCAAGGTGATCACGCCGATGGTGATGAGATTGTTGGCGAAAAAGACGGTGACGATAAACAGGAGCGCTATGATCAGCTTCATGCGGGGATCAATGCGGTGCAGGGGGGAATTGCCGGGGAAAAATTGTCCCAGGGTAACGTCTTTCAGCATGATTTTCCCTCCTTTCGGTGCATTTTCAGCACTTTCAGAGCTTGTACTGCCCCTTCAACGGTGTAGATGTTGTTGGGGAGGTCGTAACCTCGGCGGATAAGTTCGTTGATCAGATGGGTGATTTCGGGAACGTCCAGACCGATAGAGGTGAGCAGGTCTGCTTGGCGGAAGATTTCATCCTTGGGACCGTGAAGCATCAAACGGCTGTCGTTCATCACGAGAATATCCTCGGCGTAGCGTGCCATGTCCTCCATGGAGTGGCTGACGATGATGATGGTAGCGCCCGTTTCTTTGCGGTAGCGGAGCAGACCGCCGAAAATCTCCTCGCGGCCAACGGGATCCAATCCCGATGCAGGTTCGTCCAAAATCAAGATGGAAGGGCGCATTGCCATAACGCCTGCGATGGCGACGCGGCGCTTTTGGCCGCCCGACAGATCAAAGGGCGAACGGTCTAAAAGCGCACGATCCAGTCCAACGAAATCCACGGCTTCCAGAACACGGGCGTTGATCTCGTTTTGGGGGAGTTTTTGATTCTTGGGTCCGAAGGCGATGTCTTTGAAAATCGTTTCCTCGAACAGTTGGTATTCAGGGTATTGGAAAACCAGACCCACCTTGAAACGTGCGTCCCGAAGGGTCTTTTTATTGGAAAATATATTTTCTCCGTCCAGAAGCACCTCGCCCGACGTGGGGGTGAGCAGACCGTTCATCATCTGCACCAGCGTGGACTTTCCGCTACCGGTGTGACCGATGATGCCGGTGATACTGCCTTCCCGAATGGTTACCGAAAGGTCGTTCACGGCTTGGCGCACGAAGGCGGTGCCATCGCTGTAGGTATAGGAGAGATTTTTCAGTTCCAGTTTCATTCTATCGTATCCCAATGCGCAAATAGGCGCAGCCCTTTCTGAGTAATGGCGGTGGGGTTAGCGTTGGTTCAGCCAGCGTTCTACGGCATCTGCTCCCTCGAGGGGGGTGAGGGGGACTCCCCCGATGCCCAATTCTGCGGCAAGTTGGGTGGCTTGGGGAACTGCAAGTCCCAGAGCAAACAATTCTTTGGTGTGTGCAAAGACTTCACGGGGTGTTCCGTCCATTTGCACCTTGCCGTTGTCGATGACAACCACGCGGTCGGCGCGGACGGCTTCGTCCATGTTGTGGGTGATGAGCAGGGCGGTGATTCCCTTTTCACGGTTGAGGCGAATGAGGGTGTCCATGACCTCGGCTCTGCCGCGAGGATCCAGCATGGCGGTGGATTCGTCAAAGAGGATGCAATCGGGCAGCATGGCAATGACGCCTGCGATGGCGATGCGCTGTTTCTGACCGCCCGACAGTTTATGGGGGGCGTGGAGAGCATATTCGCTCATATCCACCAATCGAAGGGCTTCGTCTACTCGTTTGCGGATCTCATCAGAGGGGATGCCCAGATTTTCGGGGCCGAATGCCACGTCCTCTTCTACGATGGTGGCAACCAACTGGTTGTCGGGGTTTTGGAAGACCATGCCCACCCGTTTGCGCAGATCGATGATCTCTTCTTCGGTGAGGTCAACGGTAACTGCTTTACCATCGATGGTGATGGAGCCTGAAGAGGCCTCCAAAATCAGGTTGAGGAGCTTGGCAAAGGTGGATTTTCCCGAGCCGTTGCGACCGAGAATCGCCACGAACTCCCCTTTTTCAAAGGAAAGGGAAACATCGTGGAGCACGGGCTGAGGATTTTCCTCGTCCGTATAAGTGAAAGATAAGTTTTTGGTATCAATAAATGCCATGGTTTGTTCTTGGAACCCTTCTTGAAAGAAGGGTTCCAAACCTCCCAAGAACTTTTTATAGCAAAATTGCTTTGCAATTTTGCGGGGATATATTACAATCGATTTCTCAAAGAACCATTCTGCAAAATTGCAAAGCAATTTTGCTTATCAGAAGTTCTTTGCCCC
>JAZRIH010000141.1:0-2943 GCA_045645175.1 Eubacteriales bacterium
ATTTCGTCTGCGTGTGCTTCCATGACATCGGCAGTAATCTCTTCGCCGCGATGTGCGGGCAGACAGTGGAGCACCATGGCATCGGGATGAGCGATTGCCATAACCTCTTTGTTGATCTGATAGCCTTCAAAGATCTTCTTGCGCTCGGCAGCTTCGCCTTCCTGACCCATGGATGCCCATACGTCGGTGTAAAGCACGTCAGCGTCCTTGCAAGCTTCCATCAGATTAGCGGTGCAGGTGAACTTGCCATTTTCCTTGGCCCACTTCATGATCTCTGCATCGGGCTGATGAGTATCGGGGCAGGCGATGGCTACTTCCATGCCCATTTTGATACCGCCTACGATGAGGGAGTTTGCCATGTTATTGCCGTCACCGATGAAGACCAGCTTCTTGCCTGCAAGAGTACCGCGATGCTCGCGGATGGTCATCAAATCGGCCAGTACCTGACAGGGATGGCAGTAGTCGGTCAGACCGTTGATGATCGGGATAGAGCCGTACTTGGCCAGATTTTCCACTTCCTCCTGATCGAAGGTGCGGATCATAATGCCGTCCAGATAACGGGAGAGTACGCGAGCGGTGTCTTCAACAGGTTCGCCTCTGCCGATCTGGGTGTGGGCGGAGGACAGGAAAAGTGCCTGACCGCCCAGGTCGTACATACCCACTTCAAAGGAAACGCGGGTACGGGTGGAAGACTTGGAGAAGATCATACCAAGGGTCTTGCCCTTCAGGTAATGATGCTCGATGCCATTGTGCTTTTCATACTTCAGTTGATCTGCCATATTCAGCAGTTCCAGGATCTCTGTGGCAGAGAGATCCATCAGTTTCAGTAAATGCTTCATGCTATCTATGTTTGCCTTTCGGTTGAATTTTCAAAATGGATTATAAGAACATAGTGCCGATGCCTTCATCGGTGAGTGCCTCGATGAGGATGGAGTGGGGAACTCTGCCGTCGATGATGAAGACACGCTTGACACCGCGTCTGATCGCTTCCACACAGCAATCCACCTTAGGGATCATACCGCCCGAGATGATTCCTTCCCGCATAAGGGCAGGCGCATCGGATACGTAGATTTTGTGAATGAGAGAGGAAGGATCGTTTTTGTCACGCAGAATACCTGCGATGTCGGTCATGGTAAAGAGGGATTCTGCTTTCAGCGCACCTGCAATGCGGGCTGCGGCAGTATCTGCATTGATGTTGTAAATATTGCCTGCGCTGTCATAACCAACAGTGGAAATAACGGGGATGTAACCCTTGTCCAGCAGATCGTGGATGATAGTGGGATCGATCTTGGTGATCTCACCAACGTAACCCAGACGGGGATCCTTTTGGAGGGATTCGATGAGTCCGTCGTCTGCGCCCGACAGACCGACTGCTCTGCATCCTGCATTGCACAGGAGGTTGACCAGCGATTTATTGATCTTGCCCGACAGAACCATCTGAACGATTTCAGCAGTTTCACGGTCGGTAACACGAAGACCGTCCACGAATACGCTTTCCTTACCCATTTTCTTCATGGTCTCGGAGATCTCGGGACCGCCGCCGTGAACCAGTACGATCTTTACGCCGATCAGGGACAGGAGAACCAGATCTCCCATAACGGCTGCTTTCAGCTCGTCGTTGATCATGGCATTTCCGCCATATTTGATGACAACGATCTTGCCGCTGTATTTCTGAATGTAGGGAAGCGCTTTGACCAGCACCTCCGCGCGCTGTGCGTTTGAAATTTCCATGATTTTTTGTCTCCCCCAAGGGCTTTGCCCTTGGATCCCACCCGAAAACCTTTTGAAAAAGTTTTCAGGACTTTCCAAAACTTTTGGAAAGGATCAGGGAATCTAATATAGTTTTGTTGTAAATTATGTAAATTATTCGCTGAGTTTGGCCTTTGCCGATGCGATCTGCGCTCTTACCGAATCTACAGAGGTGCCGCCTGCGGAGGTTCTGCGCATCACGCAGGTTTCCATGGAGATCTCGTCGTAAATATCGGTTTCAAACAGCTCCGATGCTGCTTGATAGCGGTCAAGGGGAAGGGTTTCCAGCGTTAATCCTTCGCGGATGCAATCCGCAACCAGTCCGCCGGTGATCTTGTAGGCGGTACGGAAGGGCATACCCTTTTTAGTGAGATAGTCAGCGCAGTCAGTGGCATTGATAAAGCCCTTTGCCGCTGCCGCGCGCATATTTTCGGGGAGGGGACGCATGGTTGCAATCATGGGAGCGAATACGGCCAGGGACATTTTCAAAGTGTCCACGCTATCGAAAATCGCTTCCTTGTCTTCCTGCATATCCTTGTTGTAGGCGAGAGGCAGACCCTTCAGCATGGTCAGCGTGCCCATGAGATTACCGTAGACTCTGCCGGTCTTACCGCGCACCAGCTCTGCCATGTCCGAATTTTTCTTTTGGGGCATGATAGACGAACCGGTGGAATAGGCGTCGGACAGCTCTACGAATCTGAATTCCCAAGAGGTCCAGAGGATGATCTCCTCGGAAAGACGGGACAGGTGCATCATGATTGTTGCAAATGCAGACTGCAGCTCGATGCAGTAATCCCGGTCGGATACGCCGTCCAGTGAGTTTTCCGAGATGCCGTTCATCTGCAGAATATCAGCAACCATCATACGGTCGGTCGGATAGGTGGTGCCTGCCAGTGCGCAGGAGCCCAGAGGTGACACGTTCATGCGGCGTACTGCATCGGACAGACGGTCCAAATCGCGGAGAAGCATCTGCACGTACGCCATGAGATGATGGCCGAAGGTGATGGGCTGTGCTCTTTGCAGGTGAGTGTAGCCGGGCATGATGGCATCGGCATACGCTTCTGCTTGCATGATCAGCGCATCGATGGTATCGCGGATCAGATCTGCGATGGTAGCAACCTCATCGCGCAGATACAGACGCAAGTCAAGTGCAACTTGGTCGTTGCGGCTGCGTGCGGTGTGGAGCTTTTTGCC
>JAZRIH010000142.1:0-4914 GCA_045645175.1 Eubacteriales bacterium
ATGTCACCCACTTTTCCCAACGCCACCCTGAGTAGTGAAAGAAGCGGCCCAGAGATGTCGCGTCCTCAGACGCGACTAATAGGGGGTGACTTCTAGGGGGACAGAGTCCCCCTAGAATGTGCCTTTGGGTACCTTTCTGCACAAGCGGAAAGGTACGAATCATCAAACAAAACCTTGGATCGTGTGTACCGAAAACGATGCACTTCCAACCTTTTTCTCTCCCCCCCACTTGACAATCCCATCTTTTTTTGCTATACTGTGAACAGATGTTCTGTTTCGAGAGGAGCGCTGACCATGACCGACTGTTTGGCAAATCTGAATCCCGCCCAAATCGAGGCGGTGACTACCACCGAAG
This sequence comes from Eubacteriales bacterium, assembly GCA_045645175.1. GTDB lineage: Bacteria > Bacillota > Clostridia > Oscillospirales > CAG-272 > CAKSQF01. The sequence goes on from JAZRIH010000142.1 coordinate 356, forward strand.
GCTACGTGCGTGTAATCGCAGGTGCAGGCTCGGGTAAAACCCGTGCGCTGACTCACCGCTTTGCCTATCTGGTGAATGAGGTAGGCATTCTGCCGGGCAATATCCTCTGTGTTACCTTCACCAATAAATCCGCCAATGAAATGCGCCAGCGCATCCATGCCCTCACCGGCGATCGGGATACGGGGTATATCTGTACATTCCATAGTTTGTGTGTCAGCATCCTTCAAGAGGACAGCCACGCTGTGGGCTACCCCAAAAGCTTTCTCGTTCTGGACAACGGCGATATCGACGCTATGCTCGCGATCATTTACGAGGAACGTGGGCTGACCCTGCGGGATATGACCTTCTCCAATGCCCGTGATATGATCGAGATCAAAAAACTCATCGAGCTCCCTCATTATTACCGCGATCTCATTGGATACTCCTTGGAGGCGCTGAAGGACAAGTATCTGTCTGCCACCAAGCCTTCGGATATTATTTTCTACGGCTATCTCTATCAGCAGAAAAAGTGCTTTGGACTGGACTACAACGATCTTCTGAAATTTTCTCTCTATATTTTTGAGCAAAACAGCGAGATTCGACAGAAATGGCAGTCCCGTTTGGAATATATTATGATTGATGAGTATCAGGACATCGATGATATTCAGTTTCAACTGATGAAGGTGCTCTGCGCCTATCATAAGAACTTGTTTGTAGTGGGTGACCCCGACCAGACTATCTACACCTGGCGCGGTGCATCGGTACGCTATCTCATGGAGTTTCCCGATGTGTTCCCCGGCACGCACACCGTGATGATGACCGAGAATTACCGTTCCACGCCCCAGATTTTGGCGGTCGCTAATGATCTCATTGCCCACAATAAGAAGCGAATCGAGAAAAATCTCCAACCCACTCGCCCTGAGGGGGACAAGGTTTGCTGGCATCATGCGATCACTCGTGAAGCCGAGGCAAAATGGATTGCCGATCGTATGAAGGCGCTCCATAACGAAGGCACCCCTTGGAGGGAGATGACCGTCCTTTATCGCTCCCACTATATCACCCGTGTTATCGAAGATCTCCTGCGCAAGGAGGAGATCCCCTATACCATTTACAGCGGCGCGGGCTTTTACGATCGGGTGGAGATCAAGGATGCCCTGTCCTATCTGCGTCTGATCGCTTACAAGGACGATCTGTCCTTCCTGCGCATTGCTAATCGTCCCAAGCGAAACATTGGGCAACGGCGAATGAAGTTTCTCAAGGAGTATGCCGAAAGGGAAGGGTGCAGCCTTTACGAGGCGCTTACCCGTACCTTAGAGGACGAGCTGTTCAAGGGAACCTCTGCCAAGCGCTTCGTTGCGCTGATTGAGGAATTTGCCGTCGATTACGAATACCATCCCATTTCTGAGGTGCTGTCTGCCATCCTCAATCGAAGTGGATACGAAACCATGCTCCGCACCGAGGGCGCGCAGGATCGGCTGGACAATCTTGCTGAGCTTACCCAAGCAGTTTACGAATACGAAACCACCTGCGGCGAGGAGTGTACCATGGAGCAGTATCTTTCCCACGTGGCATTGCTTACCGCCATCGATAGCGAGGGCGGCGATCGGGTAAAGCTGATGACCATCCATACCGCCAAGGGCTTGGAGTTCAAAAATGTCTTTTTCTGCAGTCTGACCGAGGGCGTGATCCCCTCCAAAAAGACCCGCACCCCTGAGCAGATGGAGGAGGAGCGCCGTCTTGCTTTCGTTGCCCTTACCCGTGCACAAGATCGGCTGTATCTCACCGATGCAGAAGGGCGCAATTTCGACGGCTCGCCCTGCTATCCCTCCCGTTTCCTTTTGGATATCAATCGATCCTTGCTGGAAGTCACCGAAGAGCCCCGTGAACGGTTGATCCACGATGCCAAAGCCTACATCGCGCTTGCCGATTTCGCCTTGCACGAGGAGGACGGCGACGTCTTTGCCGTGGGTACACGGGTGAAGCATCGGGTGTTCGGCGCTGGAACGGTGCAGGAGGTTGACCTTTCGGGAGCGGTCTATACCGTTCTCTTTGACGGACTTGCTACCCCTCGCAAAATCTCCTTCCGCATTTCCATGGAGAAGCTTTCTTAAAATAGAGTTGATTAAGGGTGTTTCCAACCCTTGACAGGCAATGTTTTCTGTGCTATAATGGAATCATGAATTACTGATCTTCGGTTGTTAAGCCGAAAGGAGAGATTCCATGAGAAAGATGCTGTTCACCATTATTGCCCTTATGCTGACTGCTTCGCTTTTTCTCTGCGGATGCGAGGATGTTCCTGCAGCAAACGAACCGCCCAAGGTGGTCTTTGTGGATGGCAATCCAGGAGGTAAGGAGCAGAAAATCTTGTTTGGCAAAGCTATCAAGCATACCGATCTGCCCATTATTTGCATCGACAGCAAAGAAGCCATGGACGATTTCAACCAGCGGGCAAGAGAAAATGTCTATATGGTAGAAGGGACGACCGGCGAGCTGGTGGAACTCCCCACCATTGTCGGCTACAACGATGCGGTTGCACCTTATACCGAAGACTTTTTCAAGGAAAAGTCGCTGATCGTTACCTTTGCGTATACTACCTCATCGCCTGCAGTATTTGAAGTCAACGATATTTCCATTGAAAATAACAAGCTGTCGATTTTAGTGGAAGCCTTTGCCATCGGTGTAGATGCGGCAATAGATGGACGTTTTATCTTCATTGAGATGCCCAAAAGTGATCTGGAAGGTGTTACCGAGTTTGTTGCGGTATGGGATATAGGCGAAGTAGTGTAAATCGCGCCAATCTCCAATATGTTTCCGATCCATCTGTCCTTGGATGCAATTATTTGATTTATAGACCGAATTTGAGTGAAAACCAAAAGGAGAATTCCATGAAAAAGACCCTGTTTACTGTAATCGCCCTTCTGCTGACCTCTGCCTGTTTGCTGTGCGGATGTAAGACTATTTCCACAGGCAATGAAGCGCCCAAGGTAGTGTTTTTTGATTCCGGCTATCAGCAAGATGAGCAACAGATTGCTGTATTCGGCAAAGCGAGCAACGGCTCGGAATTGCCCGTCATTTGCATTGAAAGCAAATCTGCCATGGATGAGTTCAATCAGCGGGCAAAGGAGAATTTCTATATGACCGAAGGGAACGAGGAAACGACAGAGCTTCCCACTGTTTCGGATTACAATGATGTGGTTTCTCCCTATACTGAAGAATTTTTCAAGGAAAAGGCATTGGTCGTTTGCTTTGCTTGTACCGGTAATTCGCTTTCGCTGTTTGAAATCAGTGATATTTCCATCGAAAATAACAAGCTGACCGTTTGTGTGGAAACCATGGCAATGAGCTCTGATTACGGAATGGAAGGACGCTTCGTTTTCGTTGAGATTCCCAAAAACGATCTGAAGGGCGTAACCGAGTTTTCTGCGATACTGAATTCGGAAGCAATTGTATAAATCTCAATAGTTTCTAATATATTCCTTGACAAATCAATTGATTTGTGCTATAATTGATTTACCGAACCGAATAACGATCAGGGGTGCTGTCAAAAGCTGAGATGAGAGCCTGCATAGAGGCACTTGAACCCTTTACCTGATACGGATAATGCCGTCGTAGGAAGATCGTACACGCAAACTTCTCCCACGGGAGAAGTGTTTGTGTTATGACTCTGCACCGCTTATTCGGTGCGGAGTTTTATTTTTCGGAGGTTTTTCAAGATGAAAAACAAAAAAACAACCCCTATGGTCACCTCGGCGATCCTCATGGCAATGGCATTTGTCCTGAGCTTCGTCAAAATCATCGACTACCCTTGGGGCGGATCGGTGACTCTCTTTTCCATGCTTCCCATTTGCCTCATCTCCATCCGATTCGGACTGGGCTGGGGACTGGGCACCGCTTTTTGCTACGCTACCCTCCAACTGATGCAGGGACTGGGCGAAGCCATGAGCTGGGGTCTGACGGTGGAAGCTTGGATCGGCATGATCCTCTTCGATTACCTCATCGCTTTCACCGTGTTGGGTTTGGCAGGCATTTTCCGCCAAAACGGACGTGGGGGTATGGTGGCAGGTACGGCGATTGCTATCGGTCTGCGCTACATCTCCTCGGTACTGTCGGGAGCGGTAGTGTGGAAATCCATCGGAGAGTTGGCATTCGGCTGGACGGTAGAGAATACATGGATCTATTCGCTGGCATACAACGCCCTCTATATGCTCCCCGAACTGGTGATGACCGTTGCGGCACTCCTGCTGATTTCCGCGCTTCCTCAGATGAAGCGTTGGATCGCGCCCATTGGTTAAGTACATATCAAAACCATCCGACGGTTATCCCGTCGGATGGTTTTTTGACTATAATTCCTTGCGAATCCGCTCCAATGCCCCTTTTTCCAATCGGGACACCTGCGCTTGGGAAATGCCGATGGCGGAGGCGATCTCCATTTGGGTCTTGCCCCTGAAAAAGCGTAAACGGATGATCATCCGCTCCCGTCCCGACAGATGCTTTAGCGCTTCTTTCAGGGCGATGTTTTCCAGCCAAACCTCGTCATTGCAGGTGGTATCGCTGATCTGATCCATCACATAAATGGAATC
>JAZRIH010000143.1:0-2358 GCA_045645175.1 Eubacteriales bacterium
TTGAATACATCGCACTTGCCGAAAAGGTACATGAACTGACAAAAAAGTATCATGTTCCGCTGATTATTGATGATCGTGTGGATGTAGCCCTTGCCGTGGATGCGGAAGGCGTGCATCTGGGGGCTGAGGACATGCCCATCGCACGGGCACGTAAGATTCTCGGTGAGGACAAGATCATCGGTGCAACTGCGAAAACCGTACCGTGGGCGCTGGATGTGTACAATCAGGGTGCGGATTACCTCGGAGTGGGTGCGATATATCCCACAACAACAAAAGTTAAAACCGTACTTACCTCTGTGGATACTCTGTGGGATATTTGCAAAGCTGTACCGATTCCCGTCAACGCCATCGGCGGTCTGAACAAGCGGAACATCGACATTCTCACAGGGATCCCCATCGCCGGGATCTGTGCGGTTTCCGCCATTATGAAAGCGGATGACCCGAAGATTGCGGCGAAGGATTTGAAAACAAGAGCACACGAACTTGATTTGATCTAACAAATAAGCGGCAGATTGGGGGCACCACCTTATGCCGCTATATAAAACGATGCTGAAAAACGAAAGGAGTAAAATTATGAAAATGAAAACAGCATTGACCATTGCAGGAAGTGACTGCAGTGGAGGCGCCGGTATTCAGGCTGATTTGAAAACAATGACCATGAATGGTGTTTATGCCATGAGTGCCATCACAGCACTGACTGCGCAGAACACAACCGGCGTGAGAGCGATTCAAGAATCAACACCGAATTTCCTAAAGCAACAAATTGATGCGGTATTCGAGGACATTTATCCCGATGCTGTAAAGATCGGCATGGTAGCTTCCGGTGAGCTGATCCGTGTGATTGCGGACAGACTGAGCTATTACGATGCAAAGAATGTGGTCATTGACCCTGTTATGGTGGCAACAAGCGGATCTTCTTTGATGAAGTCCGATGCGGTGCAGACCTTAGTAGAGAAACTTCTGCCCATTGCAACCCTCGTTACGCCGAATATTCCCGAAGCGCAGGTGCTTTCGGGAAAGACCATCGAAAGCAAAGAAGATATGCTTTCTGTGGCAAAATTCATCGGTGATACATATGGATGTGCAGTTCTTCTTAAAGGTGGTCACAGCATTAACGATGCTAACGATCTGCTGTATGCAAATGGTGAGCTGATTTGGTTTGAGGGTAAGCGTATTGACAATCCCAATACCCATGGTACAGGATGTACGCTTTCCAGCGCGATTGCCGCGAATCTTGCCAAGGGATTTACCCTTACTGAATCCGTACGGAGATCAAAAGATTATATTTCAGGTGCTTTGTCTGCAATGCTTGATCTTGGCAAGGGTTCCGGTCCGATGATGCATAACTTCGACCTGCAGGGTAAGTATGCAAAGGAGGTGCGGTGAAATGGAAGAAAGACGTACTTCTGTTTTTGAGAACGGACTGATTTGGTTTGGTGCTGCGGTCTCTATTGCTGAAATTCTGACCGGAACATATTTCGCCCCCCTCGGATTCACAAAGGGATTTTTGGCAATACTCCTTGGTCATGCCATCGGTTGTGCAATGCTTTTTTTTGCAGGACTTATCGGCGGTAAGGTTCGCAAAAGCTCAATGGAAGCTGCTAAAATGAGCTTCGGCAAAATAGGTGTACTGCTTTTCTGTGTACTGAATATCATTCAGCTTGTGGGCTGGAGTGCTATTATGATCTATGACGGCGCACTGGCGGTAAACGGTATCTTTGATATTGGAAACTGGATTTGGTGTACCGTGATCGGTTCACTGATTGTACTTTGGATCATGATAGGCATTAAAAATCTCGGCAAAGTAAACACTGTAGCAATGGGAGCGTTGTTTGTCCTGACGATCATTCTCAGCTTTGTGATTTTCGGTAAAGACAGTACATTGAATATCAGCGGAGAGGGCATGACCTTCGGTGCTGCCGTGGAGCTTTCCGTGGCTATGCCGCTGTCCTGGCTGCCGCTGATCAGCGACTATACCAGAGAGGCAAAGAAGCCTGTCAAAGCTACGGCGGTCAGTGTTATCACATACGGTGTGGTCAGTTGCTGGATGTACATTATCGGTATGGGTGCCGCCATCTTTACCGGAGAATCCGATATTGCACAGATCATGGTGAAAGCCGGTCTTGGCATTGCAGGGCTTTTGATTATTGTATTTTCCACTGTCACAACAACCTTTCTCGATGCGTATTCTGCAGGTGTTTCCGGAGAATCACTGTCAGGAAAAATTAACGGAAAGTGGATTGCCGTTGCAGTAACAGTCATCGGTACATTCGGTGCAATCTTCCTGCCACTTGCTGATATAACCGATTTTCTGTATTTCATTGGCTCTGTGTTCGCACCGATGATCGCCATCCAAAT
>JAZRIH010000144.1:0-2471 GCA_045645175.1 Eubacteriales bacterium
GCACGACCGCAAGGCCCTGCAGGCCGGTACTTCCCATTACTTTGGCGACGGCTTTGCCAAGGCCTTTGAGATCGAGTTTACCGACAAGAACAACTCTCTGGCATACCCCCATCAGACCTCTTGGGGCGTAACCACCCGTATGATCGGCGGCATCATCATGACCCACGGCGACAACAACGGTCTGGTACTGCCTCCCGCAGTTGCTCCCATTCAGGCGGTAATCATCCCCGTTCAGCAGCACAAGGAAGGCGTGCTGGATGCGGCTTACGCGCTCCGTGACAAGCTCATCGCTGCAGGCATCCGCGTAAAGTGCGACGATTCCGACAACACTCCCGGCTGGAAGTATTCCGAGTACGAGATGAAGGGTGTTCCGCTGCGTATCGAGCTGGGTCCCCGTGACATCCAGTCCAACCAGTGCGTACTGGTATCCCGTGTAGACCGCTCCAAGCAGTTCGTATCCATGGACGGCATCGAGGAAACTGTTGCAAATAGCCTCACCGCTATCCGTGATGCAATGTTTGCAAAGGCATGCGCTAACCGCGAAAAGAAGACCTACCGTTGCAAGGACATGGACGAGATCACTGCAGCTATCAAGGAGCAGGGTCACGGCTTTGTTAAGGCAATGTGGTGCGGCGACGAGGCTTGCGAAGACAAGGTGAAGGAAGTCACCGGCGTTGGCTCCCGTTGCATCCCCTTCGAGCAGGAAGAAGTCTCCGATACCTGCGTCTGCTGCGGCAGAGCAGCCAAGAAGATGGTCCTCTGGGCTGTTGCGTATTAATCTGTTTTCTAAGGGGAAACTTTCTTGAAAGAAAGTTTCCCCTTAACCCCTTTCAAAGAACTTTTGAAAAAGCTCCGCAAATACTTGCGGAGCAAAAACTTTTGATTAAAACATCCCCTTTTAGACACCACTAGCCAAGGAATGAGGTAGGAGGAGCAGTTCCGCTAAGCGGAACTGCTGGAGGAAGGGGAAAAACTTCGGCGTTTGAGATGGTTTTCCCCTTCCTCCAGTTTGCTGAAAGTCTTTTTCGACACGTTGGGCTCCGCAATGACTTGCGGAGCCTTTCCCCACTAACTACAAAATCCACCCATACGGGTGGATTTTGTTCTATTCCAATATACCTCATCCTTCGTTTTCCTCTCCGTAGCGTACCAATCGTGATTCCAGCACTGCACCGAAGATTGCCTCCATATCCCGCTCCAGGAACAGAAAATCGGTAGGCGACAGCAGATGCATCCGTACCCGATTGCTCTGCATGATGGGCAGATCCACCGTCACACGGAAATTGTTCTCGGCTTCATCGGTAAGTGTCCATTTTACACCTTTGCCAATGCTCTTGCACACGCTGTTCAGCATCAAAAGATCGATCTGACTGCCGGGGAGCAACAGACAAAGCTTGTGAAGGTCATCTGAATCGCTTACGGTAAAGGGCGGCCAATTGAGGGTAAATGCCGCGGTAACCTGCACACCTTCTCCGTCCGAATGGAGAAACAGGGATGCTGTATGACTGCCCGACAGCGCTACGCAATAGGTCAGCAGATGAAGCAACTGGAGAGTCATACGAGGAAGGTCTACCGCCATGCGATGGGCGTTAGGGATCTCCTCCTGAACATATTCAAAATGAGCGCCCAGAAGTTTCAGTCTTCTTTTAATAATCGGAATCAGCATATCCATCACCGACTGCAGATCGAACCAACCGCCTTCGGGTAGATTCTCTAACGTAGAAAACAGTCTGCTGATTCGGCGGGTCGACTTCTCTTCCAATTCTCGGCGCTTCTTACCGGGAAGCAGTCCCGACAGTCTGTCAGTTTCCTTAATCAACTTGCACAGTTCAGGTGCCATATCCTCCACTACCGCTTCAATGTATTGTCCCGACTGGCTGGTAGCATACACCTGCAAAATAGCGGGGAAAACCCACAAACTGCAAACCTCACCCTCTGCCACAGTAGATGCCCCAAGGACCGCTCCGCAGTTCTCATCCCGCACATAGGGACAGACCAATGCTTTCGCGGGACGGTCGCCGGTATGAAGCGAAAGAATACTGGGTTTTCTGCGCTCACCAATGCGATCCAATTCACCCTCCTCCGCTTGCCGCAAGTGAGAGCGAATAGACGTATTGCGTCTGGGCAGACGAATAGCTCGCATTGCTGCAGGATTTTTATAGATGACTATGCCTGCATTGTTGCAGATAATGATGGGGGTGTCCAACCGATCCAGAGCCGGCAGAGTAAAGGTTTGATTCACAAAAATGCCTCCCTTCAGAGGACAGTCGCTTCAAAGCGATTTTCGCTGTCCGTCTGCGATGTAATTTAGATAAAATTCCCTAAAAGCAAGTCGCGATTTTGTAGCGACTCTACAAAATGAAAAAAATTTACAAAAAAGACTTGCATATTTATATAAAATAGGGTAAAATATAGGTGCTAAAAAATATTTTTGTTGTGGAGGATACCAAAATGTCTGTTAAAGTTGCAAT
>JAZRIH010000145.1:0-1723 GCA_045645175.1 Eubacteriales bacterium
CACACACAGGCCGCGTGGAAAGCCTTCGATCCTTGTCCTGTTCGTGCGCGAGCCAAATGACGTAGTTGTCGACCACGCTCACCACCCGACCTTCCCCATGAAGTAGCAGGCAAAAACCAACGGGGCAATCGCCGTCCACCAAGGAGCTGCCACGATGCATGTAATCGCTGCGCCGATGCAGCAAAGAGCGGACATGCCACCAACGAACATTTTTCTCTCTTCGTCATGGCGCTCTCTTTCACGCCGGCGCCGGTCTTCTGCCATGGCCGCTCTGGCCTTTGCCTGCTTCAGCTCGGTTTCCATGAGACGGTTGGCGGCTTTGGCGTTCAGCAGTTCAAGCTCCAGGGCTTCGATCTGCTGCTGGGTCGCGGGTAAATTCTTCATTTTAAACTCTCCTTTTTGTGGGCCAATACACTGCTTTTCCGATTGCCTCAACAGAGGCGGCGATCCGTTTCATACGCCGTTCGCGTTCTGCCGGGTCAAGTTCAGGCTGCCAGATCCGAATGATCGCGCCGTCATCCACTATGGTTTTTGTCAAATGATAGCTATCCTGCCCCTGCATGAGATCACTCCCTCTCCATCGGATGTATTAGCCTATTCGATTACGGCTTGGACTTATCACAGCCATCTGCTGTGTCTTTTAGGACACTTCGCGATTAAAAAAAATATCCTTGATCTGCTGCGCTGTCAGGTGATAACGGTCAACGATTGCCGAAATTTCGCACTGCTTGAACTCTGTGCCGCTCTCGTTGATCTTGTTGCTGACGCTGGTTTCGCTGATCCCAAGAAATTCGGCCAGCGTCTTGTTTGTATCACCATGCAGAAACATGATGCTACGCAGTAGCGCCTTATTCATTTTTGCCTCCCTTCCGTGTCCTATAGGACACTTGACTATCTTAAAAATGCCCTGTGTCTTACAGGACACCATTACTATACTACAATAATTTTATTTAGTCAAGAAGTATTTTTTGTTTTTACTGAAAAATATTGCATTACAGGACACAATGTGGTATTATAAGACACAGATGGGAGGTGATTACATGAGTAACGAAATCGGCGCACTTATTAAGCAGGCCAGAACAAACAAAGGCTACACGCAGGAAGCTTTGGCAGACCTTGTAGGTGTTCAGAAATCCGCTGTTGCCAAGTGGGAGAATGGGCGTGTCACTGAGATTAAGCGAAGCAACCTCATCCGTCTGGCCGATATTTTGGGTATAGAGGATGTCCTGCTGGTTGGTAACGCATACGATGGGAAAAACGAAAATCCCACCGCGGGGAACGATGGGATTTCAGAAGAGAAAAGAGAGCTTATTGCTCGTATTCAGGAGTTGACGGACGATCAGATCCAGTTACTGCTTCAGGTTGCAAAATCGATAAAGTAACGTTATCGTGAAGGAACTTTTCTATTTGATCAGAGGTGAAATTTGTCAAATACTTTATAAGTTCTTCCAATGCAGTCATTCTGTAGTTCCTTCCTTTCTCCGGGGCGAACTTGTGTTCTAATGTCTATCTATAACAAATATACAAAAAACTTTACGTTATCGCAATATAATAAAGCACATTCGGAATAGCAAGATTATTGTGACAATGCGAGGGATGCCAGTGCCAACCAAACACCCCCCGCACCGTCCAGGATGATAGGCAGTTCCTTGCCTGCTTTAAGACTATCACCCGCAAGGTATATATTCAATAAGCAGAAGTGATACCTGATTATCACTTGCGC
>JAZRIH010000146.1:0-5295 GCA_045645175.1 Eubacteriales bacterium
CAAACGCGCCATCGAGATCGCGGCGGCAGGCGGACACAATCTGCTCCTCATCGGACCTCCCGGCACGGGCAAGAGTATGCTGGCCAAGCGCATCCCCTCCATCTTACCCGAGATGACCTTTGCCGAATCGGTGGACACCACCAAGATCCACTCCATTTCGGGCATCCTCCCTGCTGACCGGTCGCTGGTCACCGTCCGACCCTTCCGCTCCCCTCACCACACCATGTCGGCGGCATCTCTGGCAGGCGGCGGAGCCATCCCCATGCCCGGCGAGATTTCCCTCGCCCACAACGGCGTGCTCTTTTTGGATGAGCTTCCCGAGTTCAACAAGCAGGTGACCGAGTCTCTGCGCCAGCCCTTGGAGGACGGCGAGATCACCATCACCCGTGCTGCAGGACGCTTCACCTTTCCCTGCTCCCTCATGCTGGTTTGTGCCATGAACCCCTGCAAGTGCGGTTATTTCGGGCATCCCACCCATCCCTGCACCTGCAAAAAGGAAGACATCCGCAAATACATGTCCAAGATCAGCGGCCCCTTGCTGGACCGCATCGACATCCAGATCGAAGTCCCCTCCCTCACCTTTGAGGAGCTGTCGGACGATCGCCCTGCCGAGTCCTCGGCTGAGGTGAGAAAGAGAGTGAACGCCGCCCGCGCCTTTGCGGCAGAGCGATTTGCGGAGGAAGCGGCGCCCATCCACTCCAACAGCGCCATGAGCGCCCCCCAGATCCGCAAATATTGCAAGCTCACACCCGATGCGTCGGCGCTTCTGAAAGCCGCCTTTGAACGGCTGGGACTGTCCGCCCGCGGACACGATCGCATTCTGCGGGTAGCGCGCACCATCGCCGATTTGGCGAGCTCGGACACCATCCGTGCCGAGCACATCGCCGAGGCGATCCAGCTGAGGAGCCTCGATCGGAAATATTGGTGAGCTACATAAACAGAGAAAACCTGCCCTTTCTTCACGGAAAGCGCAGGTTTTTGTTGGTCCCCAAAATAACCCCCCGGTTCTACCGGGGGAGCGATACACCGCTTTAGTGAAAATAAGACGGGCGAGCTGCAAGCAAGCCCGAAAGGTCGCCTCCCTCCGGGAGGGAGGGGGACCGCCGAAGGCGGTGGAAGGAGCCTGCGTTACTTTAAATTTAGATAAACTTGATTGTAACGCACTCTCCCCCACCCGCTGGCGCGGGATGCCCAATGCAGTTGCCTTGCAACTGCTACGGAGGGGGCCTTTTGTAGTTGCCCGTTTACGGGTTGCAGTGCGTGTGATGCGATAATACATTTTCGGTGCCCCTTATAGGGGCTGTTCAAACCACCAGTTTACTGGTGGTTTTGATTATTCAATATCTGCCCAGCAAAGCCATGAGGAATATCATTCCCACGTAGAGAAACACACCCAAAATCGAACAAGCAAGGCAATGGCGGGCGGATTTTTCTCTTTTCAGATAAGGAATGCTCCGCAGAATGCCTACGATGCAAGAGAGGGGAGGAATCAGCAGAGGGCACATCGCTATGCTATACCAAACCAGATCGTTCAAATCAAAAATACCAATCAGAAGCAGACTCCAAAAAGAGGTAGCCAGCAATGCGGGGAAATGCATCCACAGATTTCTGTTTCCGTGCTTACGCCAGGTCAATCGCCAACGCAGACAAAGGGTATCCAAATACTCCATCCATTGCAAGACTCTTTTCATGGTCACCCCTCCCTATTGACCTGTTGAAACACAGCCTCCATTCGTTTTGCCAGATCCCGCATTCTTGCGGCATCCACTTTCAAGAGAGCGCGGTCATAGGTGAGGAGACCGTTGGTTTCGTCCTCCACGTCGCTGACCTGCGTGAGGACGGTTGCCGAGAGCCCCTTCTCAATGTGGGGGATGATCTCCTCCTCGTAGAGCTTTAAGAGCGCATCCTCGAAGGCCTGTCGGTCAGCAAAGAAACGATAGCCGTAGGTCTTATCCAGATTGAAGGCGTGTCCTTCGATCTTGCAGGAGTAACCGCCAAACTCGGAGAGCACCATGGGGCGTCCCTTCACGTTTTTCAGCTTCACGGGCTTGAAATAGATGTGATCGCTCTCCACATCGCTGAGCTTGGTCTTGAACCAACCCGATGTGGTGTCGTAAATACGGGTGGGATCCATCGCCTTCAGACGGCGGTAGACGTTGTCGGCATCAAACTGTCCCCATCCCTCGTTGAAGATGGTGTAGTAGCACACCGACGGATGGTTGTAGAGATGCTTCATCATGCCCTCGGCGCAGGTGTAGAAAAAGTGGCGGCGCGCCTCGGATACACAATGGGTGATGCCCCTGCGCAGACCGATGGTGGGGAGGGCGGTGTCGATAAGGAAAGAATATTTTCCGCTGTTCACCATGTCCTGGAAGACCACCATACCCAGCTTGTCGCAGAGGTAGTAGAAAATATCGGGCTCCACCTTGATGTGCTTGCGGAGCATATTGAATCCGCAGGCTTTCATTTGGAGAATATCGTTGCGAAATCCCTCCTCGGTGGCAGGCAGGAAGATGCCGTCGGAGAAGTAGCCCTGATCCAGCAGTCCGTGGAAGAAATAGGGTTTTCTGTTCAGGGTGAGCAGCGCTTTTCCGTTGACCTCGGTGATGCCCACCTCACGGAGGGCAAAATAGGAGCGCACTTCATCCGCTCCCGATCGGAGGGTGAAGTCATAGAGATAGGGATCCTCGGGCGACCAGTGATGGGGATTTTCCACGGGGATAGTGATGGCATCCCCCGTAAAGGGATAGTCCACACCGTCCAGCGTCAGCACTTTTTCATCGCATCCCCCCTCCACCTCGATGGTCACGCTATCGAGAGTAGGGGTGATTTTCAGAGCGCGGATGTAATGTTCGGGAACGCACTCCATCCACACGGTCTGCCAGATACCGCTGACGGGGGTGTACCACATTCCGCCCCGCTTGTAGGTCTGCTTGCCGTAGGGATAGTCGAGGTCGAGGGAATCCTTGACGAGGACGGTCAGTTCGTTCTCGCCCTCTTTGAGATGATCGGTGAGGTCGATGGTAAAGGGAAGATAAGGGCTCTCGCTTTCCCCGATCCATCGTCCGTTGAGTCGCACCCGCGCCGTTTGATCCACCGCACCGAAGTGGAGGAGGATACGATCGGTAGGATTCTTACGAAATCCGTCGGGGAGAGTGATCAGCCGAGTATAGACGATAGTTTCATCGGGTTGGGTAATCCGCTCAATTCCCGACAGTCGGCTCTCGGGAGGAAAGGGGACGAGGATCTTGCCTAGCTTTTCTCTGCCCTTTTTCTTGGTGACAACAGAGAAATCCCACTTGCCGTTTAAGCAAAGATAGGAATCCCGCACCATCTGGGGACGGGGATAGGAAGCGAAGGGGGGATTGGTGATATTTTGTTCAAAGGGAGTGGGAAGGGATACAGTTCGGGGAGTTTTCATAGGGTGCTCCTTTTGGGAAGATAATATAGGGAAACCCTCTCCGTCACGGCTTTCGCCGTTCCACCTCCCCCAAAGGGGGAGGCAGGGGCGTATATCCATGTCAAGCCTCCCCTCTGGGGGAGGTGTCGCCGCAATAGCGAAGCGTCTGCGGTGACGGAGAGGGAACATGACAACGAAAGGTGGCTCCTTACTTTTTCTTGCGAATCACCGCAAAGAAAGGCAGTACCAGCAGAGCCGCGATGAGTGCGGCAAGGAAAATATCGGCGGTGGGCACAAAGGATGTGGTGCCGTCAGAGTTGACGATGGTCTTTGCCCCCTCCAGCACTAACTTGCCGATATAGGGGCCCACTACGCCGGGGATCAATACCTGGGAGAAGATGCGCACGCCTTGGAGCATTCCCGATTTGCCCTCGGGAGTGTTGTCACGAATCAGCGCGCCAAACACCGCCATGCCGCAGAGATAGCCGCTCATCATAAACAGCGAGCCGATGAACACGGGAAGCTTGGTGCGGGTGAAGTAGAGCACCGCAAATCCGACGATCAGCGCACCCATGGCACAGAGTCCAGAGAAGGCAAATCCCTTTATGTCGTAGACCTTGCCCCACAGAGCGGTCGCCACCGATGCAAGGACGATGGCAGGTGCCATCACCAAAACGTAGTCGGTCATGCCCAAGGATACCTCGTAATAGATGATGAGATAGGGCATGAAGATCTGAATGGCGATGTTGAAGATAATAAATGCCGCCATGGCGATGTAAAGGGTGGGATTCTGCAAAATCGTCTTGGGGGAGAATCCGTAGAAAATGGTGCCGAAATAGTTGTCCTTCACGGGGGTAAGGGTAGGCTCCTCAATGAGGAAGAAGCCTGCGATACCGATGGCAAAGACCAGCGTGCCGATGATGGCGAAAATCAGCGTCCAGCTTTCGGGCTTGGCAAGATCGAAGAACATGAATCCGCCAAAGACCACCAAAATCGCCACCAAAGGCATCATGGCGTTGACGCCCTCCGCCGCACCGCGGTTACCGCCCGAGGTGGAGTCGGTGAGCCATGCGTTGAAGGCGGCATCGTTAGCGGTGGAGCCGA
This sequence comes from Eubacteriales bacterium, assembly GCA_045645175.1. GTDB lineage: Bacteria > Bacillota > Clostridia > Oscillospirales > CAG-272 > CAKSQF01. The sequence goes on from JAZRIH010000146.1 coordinate 4,505, forward strand.
AGAAGGTCATGACGCAGTCGAGGGCAATGGCAAGGGAGACGCCCGTTGCCGCCGCAGAGGCAGTCATGGGGAACATTTTACCGATAACGTCCTCACGCAGGAAGACGAAGCTGAAAATAGACACGCCCCACAGCACATAGCCACCTGCGATAAAGAAGCGGCGACGTGCCACCTTGTCGGAGAGGGCACCCATGAACACGGTGGTGAGGGTGGCGGTGACGGCGGAGGCTGCCACCATTGCCGAAATGTCGGCGGCAGATGCGTGGAACATTTTGTAAATGAAGACGTTGAAATACATATTCTCCACCACCCATGCAACCTGACCCATCAGGCTGAAGATGGCGAGCGCCCACCAGAATCGGCGGGACTTCTTTGCGGTGTTGTTCATACAATCACTCCTTTGGATTTTTTTGAAGTGCGGGACAAACTACCTCCCCTAAGCGGCACAAGCCAAGGAATGGGGATGGAGGTTCGGAGGAAGGGGAAGAACTTCGGCGATTGACGATGGTAGCAGTTGCCAAGCAACTGCCTCCCCTTCCTCCGAAAAATCTTTCTCTAATTAATACACTTCATCACTATGACACCATTATACCAAATTCCCTCCGATTTGTCAAATTTCCCCCTTCTCAAACGGGCGAAAAAAATTTAAAAAAATTTTCAAAAAGGGGTTGACAAACCAAAACCACTGTGCTATAATATCAAACGTCGCAAGAATAGCGGCTAAGGAATGCTGGTGTGGCTCAATGGCAGAGCAGCTGATTTGTAATCAGCAGGTTGTTGGTTCGACTCCG
>JAZRIH010000147.1:0-6203 GCA_045645175.1 Eubacteriales bacterium
CCGCTTGGCCTCCGACTTTATTCAATACACCGCCATTTAGTTCCTTTTCCATCTGCTCTTTATCGTACCACAACAAGAGATTGTCCTTTGCGGTCAATTCTTCAAACAGCGGCGGCTTTTGCGGCACCAGCCCCAACATCGTTTCCCGGTATCTGCCTACCATCGGTTTACCGTCGATGGTAAAACTTCCTTCATCTGCTCGAAGCAAACCGGTCAAAATACCGAACAATGTGGACTTGCCGCTTCCGTTTCCACCGAGAATACCGATAATTTTACCTTCTGTACAGGTAATATCTATACCTTCCAACACGATTTTTTTACCGAATCGTTTATGGATATTCTTAATTTCAATCAACATCACAAACTCCACTCATAGAACAACAGCACATCTTTGGAGATGTGCTGTTGCAATTGATCTTACCAATCGTAATCGGGATAAGGATATACTTCCTCTTCTTGCTTACCGCCGTTCTGCATTTGATCCAGCAGATCGGAGGGAACACCGGCATCCTTCAGCTTATCCAGAATGGTATTGGGATCCATGCCATTCATCATTTCCTGCAGTGCATCGGTATCATCTGCATCCACAACTTTATCACCGGAAGGAATAGCAGGCTCAGAATAGTTGTTCTTCTTCGCCGCAATGGTCCAGGTAATGTAAGGATTCTTCTTGTTGAGGATCATCACACCCAGAGACAATTCCTTCTCATCAGACTTTACATCAAAGCCCAAAGTCAGATTCTCTACCAGAGAAAGCGTTTCATCGGGAACGCCGGAAAGCATTTCTGCCATTACATCATCACCGAAGGAGAAATAGAATTTGCCGTTAATGTAACCATCTTTTTCATACTTCTTGGTATCAAAATCTTCTACTTCGAAATTCAGAACCTTCTTTTCGGAAACTTCCAAGTCGTACTTCGCAGTCAGAATACCCTTCATGGTCTTCTTACCGCTACCCTTCAGTTCGAAGATCTTCATACCGTCTACTTCAGCGGAATACTCGCAAGCAACCTTGGTACCCTGCTCGATAGATGCAATCATGATCTCCACTTCGCCGATTTCGATCTGTCTTGCTACGATTTCACCATCAGCGGAAATCCAGTTCTTCAAAACGATTTCATCGCTCATTGCATCGTCGATGTCATCAGCATCAACATCTTCCAGCGCATCCAGTGCATCTTCTACGCCTTCCTTAAATGCTTCGTATGCATCATCGGGATCGCCATCCACTGCCTCTGCCATATCACGAATGATATTCTTGATTTCCTTATCGGTCTTTGCTTCTTTCAGAACTGCTTCCAGTGCATTCAGAATGAATTTACCGTTAATTTCAACGGTAACAGTGGTACAAGACTGCTTAACACCCTTGATATCCAACTTCTCAGATTTCTTTTCAGCGTCCTCGATGCATTCGGTAATCAGCTCGAAGTACTTTACTGCCAGCTTAGTAGCAACCTTTTCGGAAGGAATTGCCTTTTTGATGTTTTCCATCATTTCCTTGGCTTCCTCGTACTGATTTTCAAAATCCTCTTCCATCACAGCAGAACCTTCTTCAGATTTCTGAGGAACTGCATTGTAACCGTAATAATCATCGCTGGGCATCTGCTCTACTTCAGGAAGTACAACATTATTTCCGCCGGGCATGCCCATAGAAGAAATTGCAAGAGGGAAACGAATGTACTTGCTCATCAACTCAGGAACGGTGACATAAACTTCACCCTTTTCCATATTCATGATCATTTCGCCGGAGATGAGCTCTACGCCATTCAGCTTACCGCTGACTTTCATATCGGTACCTTCGGATGCATAGTTGCCATCGATGGCAAATTCAACTTCCTCCAGCCAATCCATCTGATTGCCAACGCCGGTGATGTCGTAAATTTCCTTCATTGCATCGCCGATCTCTACTTTCATAGAGCCGGAGAAGCCTTCTTTCTGCTGTTCAGAGCTACCAAAGCCAAAGAAATCGTAGATCTTAGATACAGTATTTTCCACGTTGGACTTTTCAACGTAGGTATAATACTCATCCGCAGGCAAGAAGGTTTTAGCAAACGCATTGCTGAAATAGTCCCAGAAACCTACGGTCAGCAAAACCACAACTGCCAAAACACCTGCAACGATTGCAATAGGCATTACATGGCCGTTGGATTTCTTAGGAGGTTCGGGAGCAACCGATACGGGGAGATGCGTGGGAACTGCATTGTTACCTACCTGAGCGGCAGATTCAACAACCTTTCCACATACAGGACACACTTTTGCTTCATCAGGAAATTGTGTGCCACAATTGGAACAAAACATAATAATTCTCCTTTTTGGAAATTTTCAAGATAGTGACAAAACGCATTTTTTTTATCGTCTGATCACCATTTTCTGTGACACCTCCATTATATACCTCTTTTTTTCATTTGTCAATAGATAATAGATATATTCAGTCAATTCCCATCACATTTTGGGCTCATCTTGACAAAATCTTCAGATTATGCTATACTACCCTTGGTTTTTCCAAACCGAATATTTACCGAAAGGAGCCTTCTTCATGATTGAGATCAAAGGCAAATACAACACCGCCAAAGTCTTTACTGACAGTCTGGACAGCGCATCTACCGCCCAACTGATCACCCTCTGTAACCAGCCCTTTACCGAAGGTGCCACCATTCGTCTGATGCCTGACGTTCACGCAGGAGCAGGCTGCACCATCGGCACTACCATGACCATCACCGACAAGATCGTTCCTAATTTAGTGGGAGTAGACATCGGATGCGGTATGCATGTGGTACGCCTTGCCGAAAAACACATTGATTTTGCCAAGCTGGATAAAATCATCCGCGCGGAGATTCCCTCGGGAATGCAGATCCGCAAAAAGCCTCACCCCTACGCCCGTGAATGGGATGTCACTTCCCTCTCTGCCCATCGCCACATCAACGCAGACCGCGCAGAGCTTTCTATCGGCACACTGGGCGGCGGAAATCACTTCATCGAAATTGACAAGGACGATGACGGCAATCTTTATTTAGTCATCCACTCAGGCAGCCGTTATCCCGGCAAGCAGATTGCCGAATACTATCAGAAATTGGGCTATGATCGTTTAAACCAGAGCTCCGAAACCGATGAAGCCCTACTGATTGCTTCGCTGAAGCGGGAGGGTCGATCCAAAGAGATCAATGCTGCGTTGAAAAAGATGAAAAACGTAAAGCGCACCGATATTCCCCGTGATCTTGCCTACGTAGAGGGCAAGGATATGGACGATTATCTCCACGACATCGCCATTATGCAGGAATATGCCGATCTTAACCGCCGTGCGATGGCGCACACCATTCTCAAAGAGATGAAACTCCACGCCGAGGAGAGTTTTACCACCATTCACAACTATATTGACACCAAGCAGAGGATTCTCCGCAAGGGGGCGGTTTCCGCTATGGAGGGAGAGGTTTTGCTGATTCCCATCAATATGCGGGATGGCAGTTTACTGTGCACAGGCAAGGGCAATCCCGATTGGAACTGCTCTGCTCCCCACGGCGCCGGACGGCTCATGAGCCGAAGTGAGGCGAAAAATCACTTTACCGTGAGTCAGTTTAAAAAAGAGATGGAAGGAATTTTCACCACTTCGGTGGGTGCAGACACGCTGGACGAGTCACCCATGGTTTACAAGCCTATGGAGGAGATTCTCTCCCAGATCGGACCTACTGTGGAGGTACAAAAGATCATTCGTCCCTTGTACAACTTCAAGGCAGGACGAGAGGAATAACGACCCAAAGAGAGAGTCTTTATCTATTCGATAAAGACTCTCTCTTTTTAGTTTAGAGCAAAGTTTATTCCGACTCTAATTCCCCGATTAATTGAGCCAGCTTATTCTCCCAAGCAGTTAAGCGACGTTCTATGGTGTTCTCGCTTAACGGTTTACATTCTCGGAAAATACTAGTGATACCGTCTATTGAAGTTCCCCATGCAATGGCAAAATCCGTAGTAGCGGTACTGCGAATCAGGTCAATCATCGCTGCTGCTTCGCGAGAACGGGTATACCGCCCTTTCAAAACGCTTTCATAGAAATGAGGCGTGACATCCTTCGAACTGTTTTTGCACATATATTCCAGCGCCGCAGCTGCCTGTGCTTTTTTATTGGAGTTTTTCAGAATGCCGAAGACCGTACAACTTTCATGAACAGCAGTAATATAGTTTTCCTGCGTCTCATCAAACTTAGGAGTGGGAATGATGTAATAATTATCCTCCATGATGGGAAGACAGTACTCTGCATAATATAATTTGTTCACGGTAAAGGCAAGGTTTCCTTGCGCAAACGCTGTCATTACCGCGTAAGAGTCTTGATCGGGATAGTTGTAAGTAAACTCGCCTGTGTGTGTCAAGCTATTGAGTTTTTGAGCAATATCGAAAGTATGCGGGTTATTGACTGTAATCGTTACGCCGCCGGCATTATCAATACCGGAATACTTAGCTGCAGCACCCAACGCCATCGCATCGATCATATCGTTAGATTCCCATCCAAATCCAAAGGTATCGCCTTCATCGGGAACGCCTGCAACAGCACCATTATCTTCGTAGCATCTGGATGCCATTTCAATCAGCAGATCAAGTGTCCACTTTCCTTCTTGAGCGATCGTATAAATCGAGCCGTAATTGGGCTTCAAATATTGATCGTAGATTTCGGCGTTTACAAAAGTAGCATACATACCGCCTACATAACGAAGTGCAAGATCTCCTGTAATCCAATTGTATTCACCCTTATAGGATATCTTTTGGTTGTAGGCTTTGCCCCAATAGGAAGCATTCAAATCAATATAGTTCGCGTCATAATCAGCCAGTCTTGCCAAATCAACCATGTATCCCTTTTGTGCTAAGGACATTCCATAGTACTGATAGGCCGCCAGAATATCCCAGTTACAGTTTCCCGTTGCCAGTGCATTGCCCACTACGGTTTCCATACCACTGATACCCCAATCACATTCCTCAACCATCAACTCTAATCCAAGCCGCTCTTGCATCCACAGATTCCGCGTCTTGGTCGCCATATCAATCTCGTATTCGAGCTCTTCATCCGGCACCAATGAACGGCGGGTATACACACCGTGAGAACCCTCAGTATAGAGAATACGAAGCGTACGTTCTTCTTGGCTAAGTCCCTGCTGAGCGAAGTTCACTCCGTCCAACGATTTGGGCGGCGAATGGATCGGATCGTTGGGATTCAGCGGCGATGTTGTAACGGGTCCCACTTGATCGGTAGTGTCTATACTTGGAGTGGTCGTAGTATGTGGATTGGAAATAACCGGCGGATACTCTCCAAACAATCTCGGCAATAGTAATACTGCCCCTAAAAGCAGCATCACACCTACGGCATAGGCCACGATTGCCCCTGTGATTTTTCGAATATGCATACCCGCCGCTACCTTGCCTTGATAGTAAGAGCCTGCAATCACCGCTTGCTCTAATTCGGGCGGAGGGAGCATCTCATCAGCGATGCCGTTAAACAGTTTTTCAAAAGAATCATTCCTATTCTTCATTTCTTTATTCGACATAGATGTTCTCTCCTTTCAGTTCTTCTTTTAACATGGCCTTGGCACGGGAGAGCCGTGTGCGGAATGCTCCTGCGCGGAGCTTCAGCACGTTGGCGCACTCCTCTGCGCTCAGCCCTTCAATGTAATACAGCTCAATGGGAAGCCGATATTTGGTAGGCAAGCGAAGAAGCGCCTCCAATACACCACGTTTTTCTTCAGGAAGTGCGAGTGTGTTGCTGACCTCATCCAAGCTGAGTGTATCACTTCGCCACGCTGAGGTTAAATAACTTTTACAGCAGTTGAGAGTAATTCGAATCAGATAGGCTTTTTGATGGTCTTCACTTTGGAATGTACGGGGCTTGCGGAAATAACGGAGAAACACTTCCTGATACACTTCTTCCGCCGCATCCTCCCGCCGAGTTCGGGACAGAGCAATTCGCCAGACTGTTTTAGAATACGTCTTGATGATTCTCTCCCGCTCGTCTTGCAAATGTTTCATAGAAAAACCTCCTTTCACTTACTAATACCTCTATAAACGCCGTTTTGTTACAACAGAAGGAAATTTTTTGAAATTATTTTTATACTTTATTCTACCCCATTTCCCTTTTGGTGTCAATTCCTTGATTTCCTCTTGACAGAGATCACAGTTTATGCTATACTAAGACAAACAAATGTTCGTTTTTTGAAAAAGGAGGG
>JAZRIH010000148.1:0-13299 GCA_045645175.1 Eubacteriales bacterium
ATCTCCTGGAGAGTGATATTATTCATCGTCGAATTCCTCGTCGATCTCATCCATATCCTCGTCGATTTCGTCTTCTTCGCCTGCTTCCATAGCAGCCAGCGCAGCAGCTTCAGCTGCAGCCGCCTCGGCGGCATCACGGGCATCGGCAATAGCGAGCTCCTTTTCCACCTTCTGCATCAGACCTGCAATCTGCGCGCCATGCTCCATGGAATCGTCATAGGCGAAGACCAGCTTAGGAGTCTGACGGAGATTGAGGGTGCGTGCCAGCTGGGTGCGGATGAAGCCCGAAGCGGAGGTCAGACCCTGCTTGATGTCCTTGGGCGTACCTGCGCCCAGATAAGAGAAATAAATTTTAGCAAACGACAGGTCGGGAGCGCAGTTAACCTGGGTAATGGTCACTACTGCGTTTTCCAGTCGATAATCTTTAACACTGCGAAGAATCACGGCAAGCTCCTTGGCAATTGCCTCATTGATTCGTCCTCTGCGATAATTAGCCATATATTTACCATCCTTTTACTGAAAATGATCTTATTTTGTTCACATCATTATTATATACAATCCTCGAAAAAAAGTCAAGTTGGGCGCTGTAATCTGTTGAAAAATTCATAAATATATGGTACAATAAATTGAATGGCATGGGATACTTTGTTGAAAATGCCAATGATACTGTATATTACCGATAAATCGACATAAAGACAGGAGGGTTTGATATGCTGAAAGTCATTCATACAGCAGATATCCATCTGGACAGTCCCTTCACGCTGGGCGATGCAGCAGCATCTGCCATGCGACGGGAAGAGCTGAGAGAAATGTTCCGCCGTCTTTGCAAGTATGTTGCAGAGGTGGAAGCGGACATCGTTTTGATTGCGGGCGACCTGTTCGACCGTAAATATGTAACCAAAAACACCGTTGATCTGGTAGTGAGAGAGTTTGAAAGCCTCCCCAATACCAAATTCGTGATTTCCCCCGGTAACCACGATTTCTATTCTCCCGACAGCGTTTGGGTGAAGACCGATTTCCCTGAAAATGTTACCGTTTTCAAGAGCGAAAATCTTGCCAAGGTGCAGTTTGAGATCCGTGAGCAGAAGGTAGACGTTTACGGTTATGCCTTTACGTCCATTTCCATGGACTCTTGTCCCTTTACCGAGTTTGCGGTAGAAGACCCCGAAGCGATCAATATTCTGGTTGCTCACGGCAATATGCTTCGCAAAAACGCCGAGGATTGCCCCATCACCCTTGCGGATATTCGTTCTACCAATTTTGACTATATTGCGCTGGGCCACATCCACAATCTCCACGAGATTCAATGCGAGGAAGATCAGTGGTACGGCTACTGCGGCTCTCCCGAGCCCCGTGATTTCGGCGAAACCGATTGGCACGGTATTTATGCCGTAGATATGGGCAAGGCAGACGGCGAGTTTGTGTGCAAGCCCGAATTTGTGCGCATGGCATCCAAGCGCTATATGGTGGAAAGACTGAGCGTTACCGGCGCACAGCAGCCTGAGGAAATTCTGGACGCAGTAAAGAATCTGCTGTCGGGCAAGGACTATGGCGAGGAAACACTCCTTCGTCTGGTGATCGAAGGCGATGTGGCGCCCTCGTTGGAGCTTCCCGCAGAGGAGATCAAAGCACTTGCGGCACAGCTGGCTTATCTGGAAATCGTAGACGAAACCGCTCCCTTGTTTGATTACGACTATCTGGCGGCAGACCCCACCATTCGGGGGGCGTATTTCAGACAGCTCCTGCCCAAACTGAAAAGCAACGATGCCAGAGAGAGGGAAGTGGCTTCCAAGGCACTTCGTTTCGGACTGTCGGTGCTCACCGGCGGAGAACTGCCCGAACTTTAATTAGCCATGAAACAGTATACGACCTTATTGCTGGATGCCGATGATACCGTCTTCGATTTTTTAGCGGCAGAGCATCGCGCATTTTATGAAACCATGGAGTGGGCAGGCATCTCTGCCGATGCAGAAATGCACCGCACCTACTCCCTCATCAACGACCGTCATTGGAAGGCGCTGGAGAGAGGCGAGATGACTCGTGAGCAGGTGCTCAGAGGTCGATATGCCGAGTTTTTGAAGCATTACGGCATCGAAGGCGATCCCGATGCCATCAATCATCACTATCTCACGGCATTGTCGGCTTGCGATATCCTCTTTGACGATTCCATGGGAGCACTTGAAAAACTGGCACAGCACTACCGTCTGTATTTTGTCACTAACGGCAACGCCATGGTGCAGAGAGGACGATTCAGTAAGTCGCCTGTGATGGCGTATATCGACGATTTCTTTATCTCGGGGGAAATCGGTTACGAAAAGCCGGACATCCGCTATTTCCAAGCGGTGTTCTCGAAAATCCCCGATTTTGATCCCGCAAAGACCCTCGTGGTAGGAGATTCTCCTACCAGCGATCTGACGGGAGCGATCAGAGCAGGTCTGGACTGTTGCTATGTGAACAGACGAAGCAAAGCTCTGCCTCCCCATATTATCCCCACCTATCAGGTGCCCGATCTGGCATCCTTGGTGGAATTACTCGGAAAGGAAGTGGACACATGATCATTGAACGAATTACCATCGGTCATTTTGGCGGTGTCAAGGAGTTTGAATGCAATTTTACCGATGGCATCAATCTCATTGAAGGTAGAAATGAAGCGGGTAAAACCACGATCAGCACTTTTATTAAATTCATCTTCTACGGATTGTCCGGAAAAGCCAAGAGCGGCGGACTGTCCGAGCGCAGAAAATATCAAAGCTGGGAAACCGACGGCGCAGACGGCGCATTGGAATTTTCCCATAAGGGAGGACGCTACCGTATCGAGCGATCGCTGGTGCCTTCCACCCGTGCCCAAGGCAAGGAAACGGTGCGCATCATCGATCTTGCCACCAATACCGAATGCCTGCACGGAGTGAATCCCGGAAAATATTTCTTCGGTGTCACCGAGGACGTCTTCCTGCAGACTGCGTTTGTGGGACAAGCAGACGGCAATACGGTAGACGGTGTGTCAGTTGCGGCGGCAATTGAAAATATGCTCTTTGCCGGCGACGAGATGATCTCCACCAAATCGGCTCAGAAAAAGCTGGAAGAAGGACGGACCATGCTGCTCTATAAAAATAAAAAGGGCGGCAGAATCTACGAGCTGAAAAACGAAAATGAAAAACTTTCCCGTCGCTTAGAGGTGGCACGCACCAATCAGGGTGCAATCATCAGCGGTGAAGCAGAGCGTTCTGACTTGATCGAGCGTCTGGAAGCAGGCAGAGCCGAAGCGAATATGCTCTCCGAAAAGCTTGCGCGGATCGAGGCACAGCGCGGCATGGACGGCTTTGCTCATTTGGCGCAGCTGGACGAAAAACTGGCAGAGCGTCAGAATGCGTATGATACTTACGTGGAAAACAACCGTTATGAGGGCTTCTTCCCGGATATGCCTTATGTAACTGCATTGGATGAGAAATATCGGGAAATTGCCTATACCGAGTCGGAGCTTTCCCGAGAAATGACCCGCAAGCAGGAATTGGGCGGAAACCGTATGGACGATGCCGATCGTGAGCTGTTGGAAAAGAGCGCGCGACAGGGCGGTGCAGCGGGCATTGAGGATCAGTTGGAGGGCTATCGCCATAAAGTCCGTGTCAGCCGTATTTTCGGCGGCGTCCTGCTGACCATGATGCTGATCTGGGCGGCGCTGGCAAGCGTTTGTGTATTTGTCCCTAATGTTGCGAATCTCATCGTTACGGGCAATCTGACCTTGAAGGTTGCCGGCTATGCCATCTATGGTGTTGGCGCACTGTTCGGTGTCCTTGGCGTGATGTTCTTCTCTCGCGGCGGAAACTTTAACCGTAAGATCCGTAAATTCCTTGCTGATTACAATGTAATTGACGAAAGCGAATTGTATACCCATATTCGTATGGCAGAGAAACGCCGTGCCGATCAAAAACTGTATGAGGCAAGATGCAATGATCTGGGTACCAATATCCAACGAATCAATGCACACCTGCTTCAACTGAAAGCTGAAGCGACAGCACTTCTTGCTCGTCATAACCGTACCTTTGCGGCGAAAGAAGATCTGCATACAGCCGCTGAGGAATGCCGTAAGCTGCTGGCAGGACTGTCCGAGTTGGTGGCAGAGGTGGGCAAAGCCAAAGCATCTGCAGATGCGGTTCGTCGCACCTTGGACGGCGAGGACGAAGCCAAACTGGCTGAGATCCTTGAACGTACCCAGTGGGTTGGCGAGATCGATGAAGGCGATTTTGAAGCGATTCAAAAAGCGTATACTGCCAAGATCGCAGAAAACAATCAGCTGCTGTCTGCACTCCATGCGGCAGATCTGGAATTGGCGCGTTTGGATGCAACCGTAGAGAACCCTGCGGCATTGGCAGATGCTATTGATGAAAAGCGTGCGCTGATGGAAAAACTCCAGGTCCAGCACGATGCACTTCGTTTGGCTTGCGATTCCATCGATGCGGCGGCAGAGAATCTCCGTTCGGGCGTTGCGCCGAAGCTGTCTATGCAGGCAAGTACCCTTATGCGCAAGGGAACCGACGGCAAGTACGAAACCATCGGTGTGAATAACCAACTGGAAATGCAGTATGGCGCGTCCAGCGGCGTAGGCTATACCACTCGTGATATCGACTTCATGAGCTCGGGTACCCGCGATCTGGCGTACATCAGCCTTCGTCTGGCGTTGGTGGGACTCTTGTATCAGAATACCTGCCCGCCCCTCTTCTTTGACGAGTCCTTCGCAAGACTGGACGACGGCAGACTCACTTCCATGTTTGGTCTTCTCCGCGAATACGCGGGAGAGGGAAGTCAGGTCTTCCTGTTTACCAGCCAACACAGAGACGCCAAGATCCTGGCATCTCAGGGTGAATTTAAGCATATTCAGCTGTAATAGGGTTGATTATATGTGTTCGAAACCGCCGATTTGCTCGGCGGTTTTGTTTTTGCTCCGATATCAACCATTGGTTTAATATTGGTTACAAATTACGCGTAAAAAATATACAAAAAATCTTAAAAATTTTTCAAAAACCTATTGACAAACGCAAAATTGTATGCTATAATGAAGTCACAAAAGAGAAGAGCAACAAACAAAGCGAGACCTCTTCTCAAATCTAAGTCAACAGGAGGAAAAATCATGAAGTACACGAATCTTAAACTTCTCCTCAAAACAGCTATGGAAGCTAACATTCCATTCGTTGACAAAACTCGCACCATGACCGGGAGGGTCTCCGAGAACATTTAAGTTGGGCATCTTCTGAGCCCGCATAAAACTGACATTCTCCCAGTAACAGTCGAGTATCCCTTGCAACACGAATGGCAAGTTATAAAATAAATTGAGCTTGGCTGAAGAAAAGAGAAGATCGCCAGCCGGAAGGTGCCGATCATTAAAAAAGATCTGATCCTAAAACTGAATATAGACAATTGAATATTAAAATTGAATAATCGTCAAATGATAAGAACGCACACACTGCCAAGAGGGATTTGAACACCATCCAAGTCGATGCCGGTTGTCCCATAAAGTGAAGAGAAAAATGCAGGAAGTGTACCATCGGAAATATCAATTGACAAAAAATCCTCACAGGAGATTTAGACCAATGCACTAATTAGTTGACTATAAAAAGAAAATCCAAATAGGAGATATAGTCCAATGTACTAAATAGTTGTTAAAAGAAATTGCACTATAGATAAGATAGTAGTAAGTCCGAAATAAGATGAGAATCTAAAACAGGAGATACGGTCCAATGTACTAGCAAAGTGAGCTATCAACCAAAATAAAAATAGGAGAATAGGTCCCATGTACTAAGGTATAATCACTATAGGCAAAAAAATCTCAATAGGGGTATAGTCCAATGTACTAAGTAATCTATTAGATAGATAAACAAATGCAACAATTGAACTAGTGAGAGACTGCAGAAATGTGGTCTCTCTTTTTTTGCGTGCGGATCAGGTGCGATGGATTATGATGTGCTATTGGATATCTTTGGAAGGCTTCAAAAAACGCTCACATCTTTCGATGTGAGCGTTTTTGAAAATATAGAATAAAATTGTCGATCGTCGATCTTTGCTTACTTCGCAAGGATTGCTTGCATCTCGTCCAGCGACATTGCCTCGATGAGTACACTTTGCTCGTCATATCTGGAAATCTTAGAAGGATCGATGCGTTCCATCAATTCTGCGAAGCCCAGCGTGCCGATGACCTTTTCCAAAGTCACGGAGTAGAGATGAACTATATAATTGTTACACTCTAGTGCTTTGCCCGTTTGGGGATTGGTATAGCCAAAGGGAACATAGGGCTTTTTCGGGAAAATGGTGGGGACAGTTTCGGTCAGAGCATAGTTTCCTAAAATCTCTCCCTCGTCGGTCATCTCAAATCCGGGCGCGGCAAAATATACATCCATGGACTGACGTTCATGCAGCCATGCAGTAAAGGCGGAGGGATCGCTGGCAAAGAGTTCTGCTTCTTGTTTGCCGATCGTCAAAGGCCACTTCGCGCAAAAGAAAGTGAATTGATCGTGCGTGCCTTTGAGCATTTCCTCAATCATGTGCTGTGTATATCGCTGGTTAAATGCTACCATATTATCGAAACCCGCTTGAAATTTGGCAGGAGAGAGTTTTGTGCCGTCTACGATGAGAGTGCATTTCCAGTAATCGGTGATGCGTCCTACAAGATCATACAGATCCCGCAGCTCATGAGAGGTAGATGGGGAAAGAGAACGTAAGGTGATCTTCTTTTTCTCATTGGCATTCCAAGTGATGCAGATGCCCCGTGCGATATGTTCGGGATGATAGACGATTAATTCACCGTCTCCCAGCTCGCCCGGATCAAGACGAAGCCCGTCAAATGCGCCGTATTGCAATTGATCACCCAAAATAACCTCTAACGGCAAAGTTTTTTTGGAAAAACCTTTCTGCAGAATGGTGATATCAATAGACATGGTGTACCTCCTAAGGATGTTTGTTGCATATAGTATAGCACAAAATGAGGATGATTGCAAGAGTTTACTCTTGAATAGTAATTTTCACATTTCCCGTGTCGGTCTCGATTTCGCATCTGCCGCCGTTGACCGATTTAGGAACATTTACATTGCCGGTATCGGTTTCTACGATGAACACCTTTTCGGAGAGCAGACTGCCTTTTACGTGGCCGGTGTCGGTTTCCACGAACAGCTCAGCCGCGTCGCAACGGTCAAACTCTACATCGCCCGTAGAGCGTGCGATGTCGAATTTTTCCTCGGCGATGACGTTTTTCATCGTAAGATCTCCGGTATCGCCGTCGGAAATCAGATTTTTACAGGTAATATTGGTGAGTGTAGTGTTGCCGGTGCTTACCTGGGTTCTCATCTCGCCCGAGCAGGTGACAGACGATGCGCTGATCATACCGGTAGATACCGTGAGGTCAATTCTGCCTGCCGAGAGATTGGAGATGCTGATCTTGCCCGTGGAGGTTTTGATCTGCAACAGATTGTAAGCAGAAGCCAGACAACTTACATGACCGGTAGAAGCTTGGAGGGAGAGGTTTTCAAAAGTGAATCCTGCAGGAATTCGAATATTTCCGGTGGATTCTTTGATTTTCAAATCTCCATATGTGCCCTCGGGGAGGTAAACGGTGATCTTGGTATTGAAATTGAAAACGCTGATGTGTTCGTACCACTTACGGGTATCGTTGATCTCGATGGAGAGCGTGCCGTCTTTCACTTCGGTGACGTGCTTCGATTTGGGATTCTCGACACAGACCACCTTGGTTTTTCCGTCCTCGGATTTCAAAAATTCAATGTCGGCGGTGTCGCCTTTGATGATGATATTTTGGAAACTGTCCTCCAATTCATAGGTGTTGGTGACATAGTTCACATTGCTGAGTTTCATAAAATTCCAATGATTTGCTCCCATAACGATTGTAAACAGAAGTGCGCCCAGTAGAATCAAACCGCCGCCAATGCTCAGCCAAACAATTGTAGATTTACGCACTTTTTTTCTCCTTTCTTACAAAACAACGTTTGATGCCCACGAAAATCAGTTTAGTGAGCCAAACAGTACCTTTGGTTGTCCATATACAACCGTAAAACATAAAGATGGAAAGTCCTGCACAGACCAATCCACCGGCAATCAGGCAAAGTCCTGCAGTGACATTGACGAAGATGCTGTACAGAATGCCGCCCAAAATCACACCTACCCCGGTGCCCACCAACGCTCCGAAGACCGCCCACAGACTAGCCACCACCGACCAGATGGATGCGTAGACCGCCACGATCACCGAAAATGCGGCAGCTGCAAGGGAAATCCAGATGGGAGAGCCCACGATCAGCAGAACGATCGCCCAAACGGGAAGACGGGACCGTTCCTTTTTGGGGGGCGCCGACAGGGAAGCGTAATACCGCTCGGTGACGATCTGACTGATGATCTCCTTTACCGAGCCGATGGCGGCAACGGCGTCTTCCTCGGCCAGCCCTTCCTCCATGCGGTCATCGATCATTTCGCTGTAAAAGTTCAGCTGTTCTTCTCGGTCTTTACGGGATAGACCCGCAAGTCCGGCATCTAATTTTTGCAAAAACTCCGCTTTATTCATGCTGTTCCTCCTTGATTACAAATTGATAGATGGACATGATCTCGTTCCATTCGGCTTTGAATTCCTCGATGCGCGTGATCCCGATATCGGTGATGCGGTAATATTTCCGCAGTCTTCCACCGTGCTCAGCCGTGCGGACGGTAAGCATTTTACCGGTTTCCAGACGCTTCAGGATTGTGTACAGGGTTGATTCCGACAGTTCGATGTAGGGTTTCAGATCCTTGATGATCTTGTAGCCGTAAGAATCTTCGTTTTTGATAGCTGCAAGGACACACACGTCCAATAGCCCTCGCTTGAGTTGTATATCCATACTATACCTCCTCTCATGTAATACATCATATCACGAAGTATTTGGTTTGTCAAGAGGGGAAAGGAAAAAAGTTTGAAAATGTTTAAAGAACAGAAAAGCAGCCCCATCATGGAGATGGGGCTGCTTGCTTGGATCAGAGGGGGACTTAAAGCCCACTCCTTTATGCTTCCATAGATTCCAAAACTGCCACTTGATAGGGGGCGAGCGTGATCTTGCCCTCGTGGATCTGATCGGTTAGCAGATCGCGGCGCTTTCCTTCAAAGGCGTACTCACAAGAGATGCCGTCAATTGCCGCCGCAATATAAACCGTTCTCTCGTCGCTCACCCGTTTGGTGATCATTCCGCCGCGGCTCACTTGATCCACATCCAGCTTGGCAATGTCCGCCGCCAGCCGTGCCAGTCGCTCAAATTCTTTTTGGTCGGGAATAGTGCCCAGTAAGATCACATAACCCTTACCAACAGTTCGACCGATTACTGCGTGCTTGCCGATGAGTGCACTGTGACCCTCTCGGACGGTCAGTAGCTTTTCAAAATTGCCATCGTCAAACAGCTCGAAAATACCGTGTCCCTTTACGGTATCCCCACATTCGTTTACCATGGTGATCTGTCCGTTGTCATAAGGGATGGTATAAGCCAGACGCGCATCCAGCAGATCCTCCAGAAAACCGTAAGGAGCCCTTTGATATTTGGTTCCGATGGCGGTGCGGATGTCGGTAAGCGGTCCTACGACCCATACGCCGCCCTCTTTTACCCAATCGATGACACGTTTTTGGAAATCGCCATCCTCCAAAGTGTATGCCGAAGGGGAAAACAAAAGCTTGTATCCATCCAGCGGCTCGCGGGCATCGATCACGTCGGGGTGGATTCCCACGGGCAGAAGACGTCTGTAAAAATCGGTGACGAATCCTGTATCATCGCGAATGGAATCGTTGATGGTCTGACTCTTTCGAATATTCCAGTTTAGGGAGGTAAACAGAAGCGCCGTATCGCTTTGGGCAGTGGTAGAGCAAAGCAGATCGTTCACCTTCTCAAAATCCCTTGCCGCATGGCGGATCTCTCCGTTTGCATGGGTATAGCGACCGCAGGTATCGAGCACTGCACCGTGCATCAGCTCATGACCTGCCCAGTGCGTGCGCCACAGCCAATACAGATTCGCACCGCCTCCCAGCATAATGGGGAGCCATGTGTTCATGTAAATAAAGCCTTCGGGCAGCAGCGGCATACCGGGAGAAGTCGAACCGTTCCAGCATGGTTGAGTCTCGGTGTTCCAAAAGGGAATTTTGGAAAAATGCTTCATATAATCCATCCACATGGCGGCGGTGGTCAGATTATCGGCGGTGTTGTAATGATTAAACTGCGCCACATCAAGAGGCTGGTTCAATTCCCGGTAGTCAAATCCGTTGAATGGCATCGTGTCGGTACCGATGGGAGCGCGGGTGTACCGTTTCAGAATCTCAGCCTGCATATGTACGAAATTCAAATGATTTTTCGTTTGGGAAAGATTCCACTCCAGACGGATATGGGGATTGTGCCAAGTGTTCACCGGGACAGGGATGTCGTCAATGTCGTCGTATGCCTGGCTGAAGAGATTTAAGTTCCAAGCTCGGTTGATTTCCTCTACACTTTTATATTTCTCTCTTAAATGCTTGTGAAATTCAGCTTGGCAGTACGGACAACAGCATCCGGGTTCCCAGGCATAGATCTCATTATCGATCTGCCATCCGATGACACCGGGATCGGCGCCGAATTCCTCGCCCAGCTTTTCTACAATGATTTTGCTGTATTTGAGATATTCGGGATGGGAGGAACAGCAATGCCGTCTGCCGCCGTGGCTGGTCCGGACTCCGGAGGGCGAAAGCGTGGCAATATCGGGATACTGTTTCATAAGCCAATGTGGGGGCGTTGCCGTGGGAGTGCCCATAATTACACCAATGCCGGCGGATCGCATTTTGTCCACTACATTGTGAAGCCAATCAAAGCAAAAATTCCCCGGAGTAGGCTCCATCTTTTTCCATGCGAATTCGGCAATGCGTACAACATTAAAGCCGCATTCTTTCATTTTGACGATATCCGAATCGATCAATGTCTCATCCCAATCTTCGGGATAATAATTTGCGCCAAGATAGATCTTTTGCATTCTGAACCTCCTGCATTTGGTTGTGTCGAATTTATTCTATCTATATTATACAGCTTGCCGGCATAAATTGCAAGAATATATTTCGGATAGGTGAGCGCCCCCCGCGTTTTTTTAACTTTCATGATAAGAAAAACAGCTCTGACAAATTTGTCAGAGCTGTTTTGTTTTGGAGGTTAGTTCCAATAATCGGTTTCGTGAGGCAGATCAATGTCCTTCTTGTTGAAGGAAATCTCGCCGCCTGCTTTCATCTTTTTCTCATAATCCTTCAGTGTGCGGAATGCGTATTTGCCCAGATAAATGATGATCGGCATATTAATGATGGTCATGCCGCCCATCAGAACGTCTGCAATGCCCCACAAAAGGTCTGCGCTGAGTCCTGCGCCCACAAAGATGACCAGCGATGCGATCACATAGTAAATGTTCTTCACAATCGTGGAAGGCTCTTTGCCCAGCAAATAATTGATGGTCTTGTCTACGTAGAAGAGGTTGCCCAGCAGAGTAGTGAAGGCAAACAAAATCATTGCAACGGTAATAAAGATCGGTCCAATACCGCCCAAGGTTGCGCTCAAGGAATTCTGCACGTAAGCGGCAGCCTCGCTGCTGTTGGTAGGAGGGGTAACGCCAGAGCTCATGCACATGAATGCGGTAGCGGTGCAGACCAGCAGGGTGTCGATGAATACAGACAATACCTGTACGAGGCCCTGCTTAGCAGGGTGGGAGATGTCGGCAGAAGCCGATGCATTGGGCGCAGAGCCGACGCCGGCTTCGTTGGAGAACAGACCGCGCTTGATGCCGTACATTACGCAGGAGCCGCTGAAACCGCCGAAGATCGCCTGAAAATCAAATGCACCTGCAAAGATCTGTTTGAAAATATCGGGCAATGCTTTAAAATTGATCACTGTAATGCCCAGCGCCACCAAAATGTAAATCGCACCCATAATAGGCACCAAGAAACTGGTAACCGACAGGATTCGCTTGCCGCCGCCGATCAGACAGTAGGCAACCAGTAGAGCGATGATATATCCGATGATCCAAGGGGTATAATTGGCATTATAAAAGCTGTAAGAGGAGAAGGTTGACTGCAGGTTATAGGAAGCCAGCATATTGAAGCCGATGCCGTAGGTCAGAATCAAGAAAACAGAGAAGAGAATGGCAAGCCATTTGCATTTGGTAGCAGCTTCGATGTAATAAGCGGGACCGCCGTAGCAGCCGTCTTGGCCGCGTTTTTTGTAAATCTGCGCCAAGGTGCTTTCCACAAAAGCAGATGCAGCGCCGATGATAGCAATTACCCACATCCAGAATACGCTGCCGAAGCCGCCCACGCAAAGGGCGGTAGCAACACCGATGATATTACCCGTTCCCACGCGGGATGCGGTGGATACCATAAGTGCCTGGAAAGAGGAAACGCTATTTTTGTCAGATTTTTCGGTGACCGATTTGAACTGCTGAGGAAGCAATCTGAACTGAGCGAATCGTGTGCGGACGGTAAAGTAAATGCCGCCCAGTACCAGAAGAATGATCAGCACATAGCTGTACAGTGCGTCATTGGCTTTGTTGATAATGTTTTCAATCATGATGATACTCCAAGTTTGTTATTTGTATTGATCGCGATATATTACAAAATATTTCGAGAACCCGAAAGAAGCTCACACCCGGCAGAAGGGTATCCCATTCTTATTCCAGAATATTGCCGGTGATATAATCTACGCCCCACTCCACAAGATTTTCTGCATTGGCGTGTAGACCCCAACAACTATAATTATACAATACCTGCGTGCAAAAGTCAAGAAGATGAAATTCGCATTTCATGACCTCTCTCCTTCATTTTATGACCAAATGCACTTTATATCTTGCCAAAGATGCTTATCTGTGATATAATTCGTGTATCATCCGATGTAAGGAGTTTTTTATGAATCCAATCGAACTGATCGGACAGATCATCAGCATCGTCGCTGTGGTCGTGTCCTTTATCACCTATCAAATGAAATCCAAACGAGGCATCGTCGTGATGCTCTCGATCGCTACGGGAATTTCCTGTATTGCGTACGCACTTTTGGGCGGAACGGTTGCGCTGGTGCTCAATTTGGTCAGCATCGTGCGCAATATATGCTATTATCACAGCGATAAGAAAATCCTGTCCAGCAAGGCTGTTCCCGTCGTATTGGCGCTGATCATGGGCGTGCTCAGCATTTTCACCTGGGAGGGCGCATATTCTGCGTTTTTCGTGGTGGGTTTAATGCTCAATACCTTGGCAATGGGATATTTCAATCCGCAAAATCTGCGCAAGAGTATTTTGCT
>JAZRIH010000149.1:0-14583 GCA_045645175.1 Eubacteriales bacterium
CACAGGCTGAGGCTCGTTTCCTCATGCTGTCTGCCAACAACCTGCTGAAGCCTGCTGACGGTAAAGCTGTAGCAGTACCTTCTCAGGATATGGTCCTGGGTTCCTACTACCTCACCATCGACCGCGCAGGCGAGAAGGGTGAAGGCAAGATCTTCCGTGACTTCAATGAAGCCACCATGGCATACGACGCGGGTGTGATCGAAATGCACACTCCCATCAAGGTTCGTTTGACCAAGGAGATCGATGGCGTTATGCATAGCGCAATCGTAGATGCAACCTACGGTCGTCTGATCTTTAACCAGGCGATTCCTCAGGACCTGGGCTACGTTGACCGTACCGATCCTTCCAAGCTGTTGGATCTGGAAATTCACTTCACCTGTGGTAAGAAGCAGCTGGGTGACATCGTAGACCGTACCATCAAGATCCACGGTCCCGAAAAGACCGCAGAAGTTCTGGACGCTATCAAGTCCATGGGCTATAAATACTCCACTATCGCATCTATCTCTATTTCTGTCTCCGACGTTGACGTGCCCGAAGCGAAGTACGCAATTGTTAAGCAGGCAGAGAAGGACGTAGAGTTGATCCAGAAGCACTTCCTGCGCGGTGAGCTCACCGACGAGGAACGCTACAAAAACGTTATCGATATCTGGGAAAAGGCTACCAAGGACGTTGTCGCTGCTCTGCAGACCGGCTTTGACCGCTACAATCCTATTAAGATGATGGCGGACTCCGGTGCCCGTGGTAACATGACTCAGATGAGACAGCTGGCTGGTATGCGTGGTCTGATGTTTGCTGCAAACGGTAAGACCATGGAGCTCCCCGTTAAATCCAACTTCCGTGAAGGTCTGAATATTCTGGAGTACTTCATCGCTGCACGTGGTGCGCGTAAGTCTCTGTCGGATACCGCGCTGAAGACCGCGGACTCCGGTTATCTGACCCGTCGTCTGGTAGACGTATCTCAGGAAGTTATTATTCGCGAAGAGAACTGCGGTAGCCGTCGTGGTATGATCGTTCGCGAAATCAAGGACGGCAACGATGTGCTGGAGAAGCTCGGTGACCGTCTGCTGGGTAGATATGTCATTGGCGACGTCGTTGATCCCAAGACCGGTGAAGTAATCGCTAAGGATGACACCATGCTGGATGAAGCAGAGGTTAAGAAGATCGTTGCTGCCGGCATTGAAGAAGTGAATATTCGTACTGTTCTGGAGTGTGAATGCCGTTACGGTATCTGTGCTCACTGTTACGGTATGGACCTTGCAACCACCAAGAAGGTTAACGTTGGTGAAGCTGTTGGTATCATCGCGGCTCAGTCTATCGGTGAGCCCGGTACTCAGCTGACCATGAGAAACTTCCATACCGGTGGTGTAGCGAGTGCCAGCGACATTACTCAGGGTCTTCCCCGTGTTGAAGAAATCTTCGAAGCACGCCGTCCCAAGAAGACCGCTGTTATCGCAGAGCAGGCAGGCGTTGTATCCATTGCTGATACCAAGCGTGCACGCAATGTAACCATCACCAACGAAGGCACCAAGGAATCTATGGTTTATCCCATTCCTTACGGTACTCACATCGTTGTTTCCGAAGGCACCTATGTAAGCCGCGGCGATGCCCTCACCGAAGGTCATATGTCTCTGGCTGACATCACCCGTATCAACGGCCTGGATGCCGCTTATGATTATATCATCAAGGAAATTCAGAAGACTTACCGTATCCAGTCGGTAGAAATCAACGACAAGCACGTCGAAGTAATTGCTCGTCAGATGACCAGAAAGTGCAGAATCGAGGACGGTGGCGACACCAATCTGCTGGTTGGCTCTCTGGTTGACGTAAACGAGTTCCGCCGTGAAAACGAAGCTGTTCAGGCTCGTATCAATGCAGGCGAACGTGATCTTTGCCTTGCAAAGAGCTCTCCCGTACTGTTGGGTATCACCAAGGCTGCTCTGAACACCGAATCCTTCCTGTCTGCTGCTTCCTTCCAGGAAACCACTAAGGTTCTGACCGAGGCTGCAATCGCAGGTAAGAAGGACCATCTGCTGGGTCTGAAGGAAAACGTACTGATCGGTAAGCTGATTCCCGCAGGTACCGGTATGGAGCGTTATCGCAACATCGATGTTGAGCGTGTAGGCGAAGACCCTGTTGCTCAGCTGGAAGCGCAGAGAATCATTCAGCCCGAGCGCAATGTTGCTCCCGAGCGCGATGAGGATGAAGAAGAGCTGCTGGACGAAGAGGATTCCGTAGAGGTAATCTCCGAGGAGCTGATCCGTCAGGTTGAAGCAACTCTGGAAGCAGAACTGAACGCAATTGACTAATCAAAAAATCTCCCGAAGAATTCTTCGGGAGATTTTTTACGATTATGGAAAAATCAACCACGGCGTGATTGATATTCAGCGAAAATCTGTTATAATAAAAGCATCACAGAAATGTGAAATCTGAAATGGAGGAGGCGATCGTATGTATAAGAATCCCATATTGCTCGCCCCTATCGGCGAGTAATCTCTGACCTGCCGCAACTCGGCAAATCAGCAACATTGGCGGCATCTGCCGTCAATGTTGCAGGAAAAAGGAGTATTACTTGAATCTGAAACCACAATTATCCTGCCGTCTGCGAATGCTTCGCATCCGATGCGGACTCACCCAAGGACAGGTGGCGGAAAAGCTGTTGCTGTCTGTACAAGCAGTGTCCAAATGGGAAACAGGGAAGAACCTACCCGATATTATGCTCCTTCCCGAAATCGCCGATCTCTACGGTGTGACCATTGATGAGCTGTTTCGGGAGTTGAAAACCGCTAAAACTACAGCAGGGCAAACAGAAAAAGAACCGTCGTCATGACGGTTCTTTTGTTTTTTCATTACTGCAGAAGCTCGAACTTGTAGCCAACGCCCCAAACTGTCTTCAGTACCCATTTTTCAGAAATGCCTTCCAGTTTTTCTCTGAGACGCTTGACGTGTACGTCAACGGTGCGAGAGTCGCCCAGATAGTCAAATCCCCAAACCTTATCCAGCAACTGGTCGCGGGTAAAGACACGGTTGTAGTTGGATGCAAGGAAATAGAGAAGTTCTAGTTCCTTGGGGGGGATATCCACGCTCTTACCACAGAGCTTCAGTTCATACTTCTGACGGCTGACTTCGATGTTGTCAAACTTCACCACTTCGTCATCACCGGAACTTTCGTGACTGCTGTAACGGCGAAGAACTGCTTTGATGCGGGCAGACAGCTCTTTCATATCGAAAGGCTTTACGATGAAATCATCAGCACCCAACTCCAGACCCAGTACCTTGTCGAAAATTTCGCCCTTAGCGGTGAGCATAATGATGGGACGGGAAGAGATCTCGCGGATTTCACGGCAGACCTGCCAGCCATCCTTGCGGGGCATCATAATGTCAAGGAGAACGATATCGGGTTCGTACATTTTGAAATAGCTTACGCCTTCTACGCCATCGGAGGCGGTTTTTACCTCGTATCCTTCGTTTTCCAGATACAGTCGGAGAGATTCGCAAATGTTGGGTTCATCATCAACAATCAATAATTTGGTTGCCATTTTACTTCCTCCTGAAATAAGTATTGCCGAATACTCGGCTGAGTTTGTTAATATGTTAACATAGTTAATTTCCTATCAAAGTTCACAATTGTATTATACAGCTTAATTGTGTCTTAAAAAAGACGCAATTGTGAACAAACTGTGACATCTTAGAAACTTATCAGGAAATTTCTAAAAAATATTGCATTTTAGGGTTGCATATAGTATAATAGAAGGGCTTAACAATAAATGAAATGAGGTTTTTTCATGAAACTGGGTATAGTAGGTCTTCCTAACGTAGGAAAAAGTACATTATTTAACGCAATTACCAATGCAGGCGCAGAGTCTGCCAATTATCCTTTCTGCACCATCGAGCCTAACGTAGGCGTGGTTGCAGTTCCCGACAGCCGTCTGGATTGGCTGAACGAGCTGTATCATGCAGAAAAATATACTCCCGCAGTAATCGAATTCGTTGACATTGCAGGTCTGGTAAAGGGCGCTTCTAAGGGTGAAGGTCTGGGCAATAAGTTCCTTGGACACA
The DNA here is from genome assembly GCA_045645175.1 of Eubacteriales bacterium. Lineage (GTDB taxonomy): Bacteria > Bacillota > Clostridia > Oscillospirales > CAG-272 > CAKSQF01. Next base: position 4,057 of record JAZRIH010000149.1, read on the forward strand.
TCCGTGAGGTTGATGCCATTGTTCATGTGGTTCGTTGCTTCGAAAACTCCAACATCGTTCACGTGGACGGTTCCGTTGATCCTCTCCGTGACGTGGAAACCATCAATCTGGAACTGGTGCTGTCCGACTTGGAGCAGGTTGAACGCCGTCTGGAACGTCTGCGCAAGTTGGCGAAGAATGACAAGTCCCTTGCCGCTGAACTGGAACTGATGGAAAAGGTATACGCTGCACTCACCGAGGGCAAGCCCGCACGTTCTCTCACTTATACCGAAGATGAGCAGAAGTTGCTGAGCCCCATGGGTCTGCTGTCCGAGAAGTCGGTGATCTACGCTGCCAATATCGGCGAAGATGAAGTAGATGGTAGCTACGAGTCCAATCCTCACTATCAGGCACTTGCTGAATATGCAGCTGCAGAAGGTTCTGAGGTTGTTCCGATTTGCGCAGGCATCGAAGCAGAGATCGCTGAGCTGGACGAGGAAGAGAAGGAGCTGTTCATCGCTGATCTGGGCATCACCGAAAGCGGTCTGGACAAGCTCATCAAGGCAAGCTACAGCTTGCTGGGTCTGATCAGCTTCCTTACCGCAGGTCCTACCGAAGTTCGTGCATGGACTATCCGCCGTGGTACTAAGGCTCCTCAGGCAGCAGGTAAGATCCACACCGACTTCGAGCGTGGCTTTATCCGTGCTGAAGTAGTGGCATTTGACGAGCTGAAGGAATGCGGTACCGTCAACGCTGCAAAGGAACGCGGTCTCTACCGTTCCGAAGGTAAGGAATATGTGATGAAAGACGGAGACGTTGTACTCTTCCGTTTTAACGTATAAAGAATAGAAAACGATTTCAACAAAGGAGGAGTTATGCTGTTCAAAAGCGTATTTGCCCGATATATGGTGGCGTTTATGCTGATTATTCTCCTCAGCTTTTTGATGCTTGCTCTGATTATCACTTCCATGGTGCAATCTTACAGCGATGATCAGAAAGAACAGGAATTGGAACTGATTACCGACTCGGTCAAAACCTATCTGGAAACCGGATATAACGAGAGTGATTCTGCCGATTTTTCTGAATTTGTTTCCTCTGACCCCGAAGGGATTCAGCGAAGTCTTACTGCAATTATGCGTTATTCGGGGGATCAGTTTACCATCGTCACTAACGCGAATGGCGATGTGCTTACCTATGATGATGACACCCCCGATGAATATATCTCAACCAATATGCCGTCAACGGTGTTGGCAGATGTAACATCTGAGGGAAGTCTGTTCAGCGATACGGATCTGAGAGGAACTTTTGCCCGGAAGCATTATGTGTTTGCCCAGCAATTGACCGATGAATCGGGGCAATTGATTGGTTATCTCTTTACCTGCCAAGAGGCGGCAGCAACAGAAACACTGATGCAAACCATGATCCAAATGATCATTCTTGCTTGTATGTGGGTGATGTGCGCGGCGATTATCGCCAGCTATTTCATCAGTGAACGCACCGTGCGTCCCTTGAAGAATTTGTCTAAGGCGGCGAAAGCATTTGCAAACGGTCAGTTGGATGTACGAGTTGAGGTGCGAGGCAACGATGAAATTGCAGAGCTGGGCATGGCGTTCAATAATATGGCGTCCAGTCTGGCCACTTTGGAAGATACCAGACGCACCTTCCTTGCCAATGTGTCCCACGATCTGCGGACTCCCATGACCACCATTGCTGGTTATATCGACAATATTCTGGCAGGCACCATTCCTCCTGATCGTCACGACTATTATTTGCAGATCATTGCAACTGAGGTGCGCAGACTTTCCCGTTTGGTAGTATCTCTGTTGGATATTTCTCGTATCCAGGCAGGCGAGCGTAAGTTTACTATGACTTCCTTCGATGTTTGCGAGCTTGCCCGCCAAGTGTTGATCTCTTTCGAGCAACGCATTGATGAAAAACGGTTGGATGTTTCCTTCGACTGCGATGAAGATCGAATGATGGTCATTGCAGATAAGGATGCGATCCATCAGATTCTATACAACATTTGCGATAATGCAGTAAAATTTTCCCGTCAGGGCGGTGCATATCGACTTAATTTGCGAGAGATGAATCGCAAGGTCTATATCTCTGTTTATAACGAAGGGCAGGGCATTCCTGCAGATGATCTTCCCCATATTTTCGACCGTTTCTACAAGAGCGATAAGAGCCGCGGTCTGGATAAGACGGGAGTGGGTCTGGGAATGTATATTGCAAAAACCATCATCGATGCCCACGGAGAAAACATCACTGTCAGCAGTAAGCAAGGAGAATATTGCGAGTTTACCTTCACTTTGCGGAAAGATACCGCAGTGAACGTGAAAAAATAACAAAATTAAGGAAGTTTTATTATGATCAAGCCCAAGCATACACAATTGGAGTTTTTGAATTGGGAATTCGGCGTGTTTTTCCATTTCGGCATCCGTGCTTTTTTCAAGGGAAGTCGAGATTGGGATGGCAATCCCATGGCAGTAGAAGCCTTCAACCCCGAATCCTTGGATTGCGATAGTTGGATTGATGCCGCCAAATCGGCAGGTGCGCGCTATGCGATCCTCACCTGTAAGCATCATGACGGTTTTGCCAATTGGCCTACAGCATACAGCGATTATTCGGTTGCCTCCACTCCGTATAAGGATGGAAAAGGTGACGTGGTGCGTGAATTTGTGGATGCTTGCCGCAAAGGCGGTTTGAAAGTTGGCTTGTACTATTCCCCCGCACAATGGGGCGGAGCAGTCGATTTCTCCTCTGCTAAGGAATACGACGATTATTTTGTCGGACAGATCACTGAATTGCTCACCGGCTATGGCAAGATCGACTACCTTTGGTTCGATGCATGCGGCTCGGGCGACCATCAGTACGACCGTGTGCGGATCATTCACACCATTCGTTCTCTGCAACCTGATATTTTGATTTTCAATATGTGGGATCCCGATGTGCGTTGGGTGTTCAACGAGGACGGTATTGCTCCCTCGCCTTGCTTTGCGGTTTCTGCAGACACGGATGTGGATCGCTTTGCGCCTCGATTCATGCCTGCGGAATGCGATTGCAAACTGCGCAGTACCTGGTTCGATTGCGAAGACAATGAAGATACCCTGAAGAGTCTTGAAGAACTGGTTGGAATGTACGAGTATTCGGTAGGACGTGGATGTAACTTCCTTCTGAATGTCGGACCCAACCGTCACGGACTTATTAACGAATCGGATATCAAGCGTCTTGCTGAGCTGGGAGCAGAGATTCGCCGCCGTTACGAAACTCCGCTGGAGTTTACCCGAGAGGGCATGACTATCACCTACCAAGGCAATCCTACCACCGAGCGTGGCGGATGTCTGGTGAATACTGCAGTCCTTTCCGAGGATCTTACCAACGGCGAAGCGGTTATGTCCTACCGATTGTACGCTCGTATTGCCGCATCCAAAATGCCCATTTGTGTCTGGAAAGGCGATCAGATCGGACATAAGGCGATCGTGCATTTCCCCCCGATCCAAACCGACAAACTGTGGATCGAGGTAGAGGAAAAATGCGGAGCAGTTGAAATTGCTGATTTCAAAGCGTATTATATTGAATAAATGCAAGAAAACCACCTTTAAAGGTGGTTTTCTTGCATTTATTCGCCGTCGTAGTAATTTACTTGATCACTATTTCGGAATACTCGATTGGTATCCTTGCCCCAGATGGCAATTTTATCAGAATCGGGATAGACGGTCACATCGATCTCATTGGAGGTATCAAAATCAATGTAAACCAGCATCTCTGTCTCGGAGCTGTTGGTGAGTTTGTGGGCACCATCGGGATTGGCAGGGAAGAACAGCAGATCGCCAGCCGAAACGGTATGCTCGCCCTCGGGGGTTCGCAGGATTCCTTGACCGCTGATAATGTAAAAGGTTTCCTCATTCTTGTGATGATAGTGATAAGGAAATGCTGATTTCAGCGGAGGGATCTCATAGATGTTCACGATCGATTGCTTGGATTCGTTTTTGAGGATAAAGGCCTTGCGAAAATACTCATATCCTTCGTGCTCGCAAACATGGCGAACCGGAAGCTTATCCGCGGACAAATGCTTGAACTGTAGCATTGTTTATCCTCTCAGAGCATCCATTGCCGCCTTGTAATCGGGCTTGCCGAATACAGCGGAGCCGGCTACCAAAATATCCACACCTGCTTCGATGCAGAGAGGAGCAGTCTGTGCGTTGATGCCGCCGTCTACTTCGATCTGATAGGACAGACCCAGTTCGGTACGCAGTTCGGCCAGCTGTTTGATCTTTTCTACCGCAGAGGGCATGAACTTCTGTCCGCCGAATCCGGGCTCAACCGACATAACCAGCACCAGATCACAAAGAGGCAGAAACTCGCGGATGGCATCCACCGAAGTGCCGGGCTTGATGGACAGACCTGCGGCGATCTTGCGTTCTTTGATCGCAGTCAATGTCTCAGCAACACGGTCGGTTGCCTCACAGTGAATGGTAATGAGATCGGCACCTGCTTTAGCGAAATCGTCCAGGTAGCGAATGGGCTCGTTGATCATGAGATGTACGTCAAAGGGAATAGTGCAATGCTTGCGGACACAGCTGTATACAGGTGCGCCGAAAGAGATGTTGGGAACGAATGCACCGTCCATTACGTCGATGTGAACCAGCTCAGCACCTGCAGCTTCGATGGCACGCATTTCCTCGCCCAGACGGGAAAAATCAGCGGATAAAATAGAGGGAGAAATTTGAATCATAACAGAAAAACCTTTCAATAGTTTTACACATAGCAGGGAATACTATGACGGATCGGCAAAATCAGATTTTCTTGGAATCCAAAAGAAAATTTCATTTGAACCAAAGTATGATTTTGCCATACAATAGAAGCAGGCAGACGAAATGAAGATAAGGCAATCTGACCAATTGGGAATTTGAAAATATCGGAAGTTGGAGATCTGCAAATTGGCTCTGTCTTGCCTGATGAAACAGCCGTACTTTTAGTGCGGCTGTTTTTTATGGGAAAGGCATTACGCCTTCACGATGACACAAACGGCGTGGGCAGCGATGCCTTCCTTGGCACCTGTAAAGCCCAGCTTTTCTTCGGTAGTGGCTTTCACGTTTACCCGATCGGGAGTTGTGTGGAAGGTGCGGGCAAGATTTTCCCGCATTCCTTCAATGTGGGGAGCAAGCTTGGGTGCTTGGGCGATGACAGTCGCATCGATGTTGCCGATCCCGTAACCGCGCGCTTCCATCAGTGTGCAAATGTGAGCGGCGAGCATCAAACTGTCTGCACCTTTATAGGTAGGATCGGTATCGGGGAAATGTTTGCCGATGTCTCCCAGTCCCAGCGCACCGACTACTGCGTCCATGACAGCGTGGGTGAGCACGTCTGCATCGGAATGTCCCAGCAGACCGAGGGTGTGGGGAATCTCGACACCGCCGAGGATCAGTTTGCGTTCTTCTACCAATCGATGAACATCATAGCCGTGGCCGATACGCAGATCAGTCATGGGAGTTCTCCTTTTCACGGTTAGCAAGGATCACCTCAGCGAGAAGCAGATCCACGGGGGTAGTCACCTTAATGTTCTCGTAACCCGTATCGATGAGCTTGGTGGAGAAGCCGGCGTGCTCAGCCACTTCGGTGTCATCGGTACCGATAAATTTGTTTCGCATCGCGGTATAAATAGATGCGCGGTAGAGGTTAGCGTTAAAGACCTGAGGGGTCTGCATCAGCCAAACAGTCTTGCGATCCACTGTATAGTCGATCATGCCCGAAATGTTGGTCACCTTGACGCTGTCCTTGGCAGGAGCGGCGGCAGCGGCAGCCTTGTAATCATAAGCGGCAAGTACAACCGCTTTGATCTGTGCGGGTGTGATGAGAGGACGTGCACCGTCATGGATGGCAATATGATCAGCCTTGTCGGAAACTACTTGCAATCCATTAAAAACAGAATCCTGTCGGGTTGCGCCGCCTTCCACAATGTGAGTTACCTTGGTAATGCCGTGTTCTTCCAACATAGCAGGGTAGCGATCCGCTTCATCAGCCTTGGCAACCAGGATAACCTCATCAATGTACTGGCAGGCTTCCATTGCTTGAAGAGAATGAATGATCAGCGGTTTTCCCGCAAGGGTCATCATTTGCTTGGTGGTATCGGAGTTCATGCGACTGCCCGATCCGCCCGCCAAAAGGATGGCAGAGGTATAATGATCCCGACCCAATACGGTTTTGGTCAGTCGGGAGAGTTTTTCAATCACAGCCATAGTGAAGATTTCCTTTCCAAATTAGTGAATTTCATAAGTGCCGTCGGCAAGAGCTTTGATATGAGTGGAATAAAATGCTTCCAGCGCGCGTATCATGTAGAGGGTATCGTCTGTACCGCCTGTTTCGTAAGAGGAGTGCATGGAAAGCTGCGCCAGACCAATATCAACGGTGTTCAATGCCAATTTAGTGTTGGAGATGTTGCCCAAGGTCGAGCCGCCAGCCATATCCGAGCGATTGGCGAATTCTTGGGTGGGGACACCTGCCTTTTTGCAGATCTCACCAAAGAGTGCAGCGGACAAGGCATCGGTGGTGTATTTCTGGTTAGCATTGTACTTGATGACTACACCGCCGTTTATTCTCGGTGCGTTCATGCTGTCAGACAGCTCGGGATGGCAGGGATGGATAGCATGACCGTTGTCTGCAGACACCATCATGGAGGAAGGAAGCAGGCGATTCATATCGTTGGAGGAAAGTCCCAAGCTTTCGCCAATCATGTCAACGGTGTTGGTCAGGAAGGTGGAGGCGGCCCCCTGACGGGAGGTGCTTCCGGTTTCCTCATTATCGAATACTGCAACCATCTGAATATGCTCGGTGGGCTTGGATGCCAAAAATGCACGCAGAGATGCATAGGCGCATTGGAGATTGTCAATGCGAGGAGATGCGAAGAATTCATCGTTCACGCCCAGAATCGAACCGGGGGTGCGGTTGTACAGATACAAATCGCTGCCCAACAGATCTTCTTCGGCACAGCCTGCCGCCTCTGCGACCATTTGAGAAAGCTTACCCTTGGACGCAGCCTCGCCGATGAGGGGGAAGGTATCGCAAGCGGGATTATACTTAAATTCTTCGTTGATCTTGCGATTCTGATGGATCGCCACATTGGGCATGATGGCAAGATCGCGGTCCAGCTTGATGGTGCGGGTAGTAATGCCGCCGGGGGTGCGGATAACCGCGCGTCCTGCAATGGAAAGAGGTCTGTCCATCCAGGAGGAGAGGATCATGCCGCCGTATCGCTCCACATTTAGCTTCAAAGTGCCGCCCAAAGCTTCCTTTTCGCAGTTGACCTTCAATTTAAAGGTGGGGGAATCGGAATGGCTGGCAATAATGAGCAATCCTTGGGGAGCAACATCAGGAATACGGAAGGCGATGAGAGAGGATCCGTTTCGAGTCAAGTAATAATTACCGCCGGGGAGAATATCAGCCTTGACAGCTTCGGAAATGCGGGTAAATCCCATCTCATCCAGCATAGCGGTCATGGTTTCTACCGCATGGAATGCGGTGGGGGAATGTGCAATAAAGTCGATCAACCCTTGGGTAGTTCGGATCTGTTCTTGTTTCATAATAGTCTCCTTCCGAAGAAAACATGGTTTTGTAATATTGTAGCACAAATCGAAGAAATATGCAAGACTTTCCGTGTGTTCACGAAAAATATAATTTGTGCTCAAAAAAAGTTAACGGGTTGTTTTAAAATTTGATTTGATTTGGTATTGATTTATTCCAGAATTGTGCTATAATAGATACGATAAAGAGGAATAAACTCGAATACTTGCGAAAGAGGTAGAACGAATGAAAAAAATATCGATCTTCTTATGTCTTCTGCTCCCTCTGTTGCTGTTTACTGCTTGCGGCGGAAATAAGCCGGCGGAAACATCCAATAGTGGAAGTGCAGAGAAGAAAGAAGGAATCGAGCTGAGCGTGGGTACCCGCATGACCATCGGTGTGGGCGAAGCCAAGCAGATTCAAGCAATCAATATGAAAAACAACAGTCAGATGACCAATGTAGTTTGGACTTCTGAAGATCCCACCATTGCTAACGTTGATTTCAGCGGTAAGGTAACCGGTGTGGCAGATGGTGAAACAACGATTACCGCAGCTTCCATTGACGGTAAGTACAAGGCATCCTGCAAAGTATCGGTATCTTCCGTGCTGATCAGCATGTCTTTTGAAACCTCCTCGGTTGAAATGCAAAAGGGCACTAAGACTACCTTGAAGCTTCTGCTGACTCCTGCCAATCTGGATGGCGTGAAGCTGACTTGGATGTCCGGCGACCCTAAGGTTGCTACCGTAGACAATGGCGTGGTAACTGCTGTAGGCAACGGTTCCACTTCTATCATTGTAAGCGCGGATACCGGTATCAATGCAGTTTGTACCATCAATGTAGTGACCAATGTTACCGGAGTTTCTCTGGATGTAAGCAAGCTGACTTTGCGCAAGGGTGAATCTCATCAATTCACCGTATCCATTTTGCCCGAAGGTGCAAGCACCCCTAATATGGAATGGAGTTCCAGTAATCCTTCCGTTGCTACCGTAAATGCACAGGGTGTAGTGGTAGCTGTATCTGGTGGTAGCACTGTTATTACTGCCAAAACCGAAAATGGTAAAACCGCTACCTGTAATGTTATGGTAACTTCTCCTGTTACCGGCGTATCGTTGGACCGTGACGAACTTACGCTGAATGTGGGTCAGGTTGATCAGTTGCTGGTTACCATTATTCCTAAAGATGCTAACAACCGTCAGGTAATTTGGGACAGTACCGACGTTTCTGTGGTAACCGTTAGTCTTGACGGTACCGTAATGGGTCTGAAAGCCGGAACTGCAACTCTTACTGCGACTACAGTAGATGGTTACTTTATGGCTTCTTGTACTGTAACCGTTAAGAATTTGGTAACCCAGATCACCTTTGGCGAACTGATTTTCAATCCCGACGGAACTCCCGTAATTCCCAGCTCTGATTTGGAACTGGGCAAGACCATGCAACTGATCCCCACCTTGCTTCCCGAGAATTGTGATCTTCCCATTCTCACTTGGACCTCCTCCAATCCTGCTGTTGCAACGGTAGGCGCGGACGGTACAATTACAGGCATCAGTGAGGGTGAAGCAATCATCACCGTTACCGCTGATAACGGCGTAACCGCGGACTATGTAGTGCGTGTAGTGAAATTGGAGATTCCCATCGAGACGATTATCGTGGATCCCATGATGAATCTGAAAATTGGTAAGAATGCGAAATTGATCGTTTCCTTGCTTCCTGCTAATACGACCGAAGGTTATATCATTACCTCTCGTCATCCTTCTGTAGTTCGTGTCAATGCAGATGGTACTTTGGTTCCTCTGAAAACCGGTATGGCGATTATCGAAATTGCATCCAAGAGCGGAACTGTTACTGCACAGTGTGCGATTTATGTAGAGGAGCTTACCGATTACGAACGAGAAGAGTATCGTGCGGAATACGAAACCAGAAAAGAACTTCTGAATAACGAGCATACTAATAATATTAACAGCATTAATACCTGGTGGGATAGCCAGATCAAGTCTGCTGAGAATAATTTGAGCAAGCATACCGTGACTACTCAGGCGGATTACGATGCCTTGAGAAACGACTATGACAGCAAATTCAAACAGGCAGAAATCAATTTGAATGATGCTACTGCTCAGGGTAACCAGGAGCTTATTCAGATCTATACTAACGAAAAAGATATTTGGCAGAAGATGCTCAGCGATTTGGATGATAACTGGACGCTGTATAATCTGACTAAATCTCAGCTGGATAACTTGAAAAATTCCAAAGCCAACGAAATTTCCAGCGAAAATACTCGCTACGAAAATGCGCTGAAAGCATTGGCTGATGAATACTCTTTCCTCAACTAATTCTGTTCCATACGCAAAATGCGACCGACTGATTCAGTCGGTCGCTGTTTTTTACATAAAAAACCTGGGAGCAATTGCTCCCAGGTTAGTCAGGTGTTCAGATTAGTCGCTGGATTCGTAATTGAAAGCAAGCTTTTCTACGGGCTCGTCATTCAGATTACCTACATGATCCATCATATCGATGTCTTCAACCTCTTCGTCCTCCAGCTCGATCTCGAAAGAGATGGGCTCATGGCAAGCGGGACAAAGAATGTCGGTTTCATCCAAAAGGGATTCGTTGAGGTAAATGGTTTCACCGCAAGAAGGGCAGTCCAAAGCGTAGATGTCTTCGTCAGAACCTTCGTCTTCGTCCTCATCCTCGTCTTCGAAGTCATCGAAATCGCTGAACTCGCTCAGCAGATCTTCGCTGTCCTCGTCCACGTCCTCATCCTCGTCGTCGTCCTCTTCACCGTCTTCTTCGGTGAACAGATACTCTTCCACAGCACCCAGATCTTCGTCCAGTTCTTCAACATATTCGCCAAGGCGAACACTCTCCTGCTCCAGATCGTCGCAGGTCAGGGCAATGTCGGAAAGGATATCAGCCATGCAAGAAAGGATCTTGCCTTCGGGGGTGTCGGTAGGATAGGAAAGACCTTCCATCAGACCCTTCAGATACGCAAC
>JAZRIH010000150.1:0-8524 GCA_045645175.1 Eubacteriales bacterium
GGTAATGGAAGCACCGTCTGCGTATTCGGTATCGCCCAGAACGATATGCAGGGGAATAATCTGAATACCATATTTAGCAACCAACTCGGGGGAGAGGTCGCAAGTGCTGTCAGAAAGAATTTTTACACTCATGATATGTACTCCTTAATTTAGATTCGTAAATTAATAACAAATCTCAACTGATTCTCTATATGAAAATTGTAGACTATTTTGCGCAAATTGTCAAGAGATTTTGCCGTATTTTATAAAACATTTTTTGATTTTTTTGCAATTCAGACTCGAACAGGCGGTGAAATTTTCATCAAAACCGATTTTTCCACTTGACCGATGCCCTCATCTCTGCTATAATAGAGGCAATCTTTTCACTGCGGAGGAACTATGCTGCATTTTTCCAACAAACAAATCGATCTGCAAACGCTGTTGAACTTTCTGGGTCAGCGACTGACTCATCAAAGTCCTCTCGTCATCGCCATTGACGGTCGATGCGGCGGCGGAAAAACAACTCTTGCCTCCATTTTGCAAAAGCAGTTTGGCGGTGTAGTCATCTCTGTCGACGATTTCTTTTTGCGTCCCGAGCAGCGCACGCCTGAGCGTTTCGCCCAGCCCGGCGGAAACATGGACCGTGAACGGCTAACAGAAGAAGTCTTGATTCCCCTCCGCGAAGGTTCCCCTTTTTCCTACAGTCCCTTTGACTGTCATACCCTTACCTTGGGTAAGCCTATTGCGGTAGAGATTGCTCCGCTGATGATTGTGGAGGGCTCGTATTCCTGCCATCCCGATTTGCGGGACTACTACGATTTCCGCATTTTTGTAGACGTAGATCCTGATGAACAGATCAGACGCATTACCATGCGAGAAGGTTTGGAAAAAGCAGAGCAGTTCAAGTCACGCTGGATTCCCTTGGAGGAGCGATATTTCGCCCATTGCTCCGTTCAAGAAAAGTGCGATGCAATTATTCGCCTCTAATTAAATGATAGTTCCTCCGACGGATGGTGTTCCCATCCGTCGTTTTTGTTAATCTTGCTGTTCTTTCCAACGCCCATTGGTGAAATCGGGGATCTCTACGGGGATATTGCCTCCCTCAATGGAGAGCTTGGAAAGATAGGTGATGCTCATCCATGCGGCAGCATCGTAAACGTCGATGGGGAAATCTTCGCCCTTCTCCAGACAGTCGTAAAACTCCTTGATCATCAGATAGTCCATACCGCCGTGACCGCCTGTGACCTTTTCTCTCCACATAGCGGGAAGATAACGCTCCTCGTATCTTACCGCATTGTTCCAGAAACGCTCGGAGGAATGGAAACCACGTCCATCGCTGTTTTCTACGATGAAATCGCCTTCCTCTTGATAGAGAGCATGGGTACCGTGGATAACCAATCCGCGAGAATAAGCACGAGGAAGCGTGGTATCCAGACGCAGAGTGATGGTTTGTCCGCCTGCGCAAAGAATGTTGGTAGTCACCACATCGCCCTGCGCAAAGGTAGCCTTCATCAGCTCGGCGTCATCTGATTTGTATTTTTCCACATAGTCAGAAAGTCCTGCCGCTTTGGAAGCCATGGAGGTCAGGCGCACCATGCGGTTACCGCGGTTGATTCCGAGAATCCGCGCAATGGGACCTAGCTCATGGGTGGGATAGTTTTCGCAGTTTTCTGCAAGGTAGTGGCGCAAACGATAGTGGCGAAGCTCTTTTCCGTAAGCGACCTCATAACGCAGGTCGTGGGCATATGCGCCATCGCAATGAACCACTTCTCCGAAGAAGCCATCCTTCACCATTTCAAAGAGCATGGTTTCCCGTCGATCATAGCAACAGTTTTCCAGCAGCATAAACGGAGTGTGGGTTTCCTCCCAGGTCTTTACCAGATCCCAGCACTCCTCCTCGGAGGACGCTCCGCCTACTTCGATACCAACAGCAATTCCTGCTCGCATTGCGGCAATAGCAAGAGGGATGTGTGTCTCCCACGGAGTCGCCACGATGATCGCATCGGGCTTCGCATCGATCACATCCTGCCAATTGCAGGTAGTCATAGGGGTATAGCCCTTTTTCTGCTGGATCTTACGGGCAAGGGTTTCAGTACGATCCTCATAGGGATCGCACAGTGCGGCGATCTCTACATTGGGAAAACGCATGGATTCCTGCACCCACAGGCTTCCTCGCTGACCACAACCCAAAAAACCAATGCGCAATTTTTTCTGTTCCATTACAATCCCTTCCTTTACAGACCCAAATAAGCTCTCAGCTCTGCAAATCCGCCTTGGGGATAAGCGGAAATATCCAAATTCTCTTTGTTCAACAGACAATCGGTGAGCAGGAAGGTTTGGATGCCCAACTTAGAAGCGGCAACCATATCCTCTTTTACATCGTTACCTACCATGATACATTCGGTAGGATCAACGCCGATTTTATCTAAAATCTCTTGATAATAGGCAGGATTCGGCTTACAGAAAGAGGAATTGTCATAGGTGGTGATCCACTCAAAGTCCTCGGTTTCCATTCCTGCCCAGCGCAGACGGCTGTGGGTAGCAATGGGAGGAAAGAGGGGATTGGTCGCCAGTACTACGCGGTAACCTGCTGCCTTCAAATCGGCAATCAGTCGCGCCGCCTCGGGATTATAACCGCAAACATCCTTTACTGCTTGAAATTCGTTTGCATAATAGTCGGCAAAGACAGGCTCCATATCCCGAATCGAATCGCCAAAAATGTCGGCAAAACGAGTCCAGAATGCTGCCTCACAGGTTTGGGTTCCATTGTTCATTACCATTGCCTTGGTACCTGCCCATACCGCATCTACAAGCTGATCGGGGGCATAGCCGTACGGAGCGGCTTTTTTGCAGAGTCCCTTAAAGTAGCACTTGGTGAACAGATCCTGATCCATAGGAAGCAAAGTGCCGTCCAGATCAAATAATATCGTACGGATACTCATAAAATTTAATCCTTTCTATATCTTGACTTTTTTTATTCAGAGTGGTATGATAGTGATAAATTCGGTCTATCCTAACGCTGTTTGATGTCTTTTTTATTATACTCTTTTTCAGTTCAAAAGTCAAGACTTGTCAACGATTTCTGTTCATTGAGGTTCAAAAATGTTATTCCTGCAAATTCTGCTCATTCTTGCGTTAATCTTGCTGATTGCCGTTTTGGCGTTTTCTTATTATGCTTATCGCACCGCCTTCTACTCTTCCCCCAAGAAGCGCGGTCAGCTGTTGGAGCTTCCTAAGGATGATCATTACGATGAAGACTATACTACTCGTCTGTATCAGGAAATGGAAGCCATCCCTTACGAGGAAGTGTGGATCACCGCTCACGACGGCACTCCCCTCTTCGGACGCTATTATCACGTTGCCGACGGCGCTCCCTTGCAGATTCAGTTCCACGGCTACCGCGGCTCCTCGATCCGTGATTTTTGCGGCGGCAATAAGCTGGCGAGAGAGTACGGTCAAAACACTCTGATGATCGATCAGCGTGCGCACGGCAAAAGCGGCAGCTCTTTGACTACCTTCGGAATCTGGGAGCGTTACGATTGCCTTGATTGGGCAAATTACGCCGCCAAACGCTTCGGCGAACACACCCCTATTTTTCTGACCGGCATTTCCATGGGTGCGGCAACCGTCCTCATGGCATCCGATCTGCCTCTCCCCAAAAATGTAGTAGGCATCATTGCCGATTGCCCCTTCTCTTCCCCTTCCGCCATCATTCGAAAAGTGTGCAAGGAAATGGGATTCCCTCCTTCCATCGTCTTTCCGCTAGTGAAATTAGGCGCATTCCTCTACGGCGGTCTGCGACTGGGCGATTGTTCTGCTGAACAATCGGTAAAAGATACGAAACTCCCCATTCTGCTGATTCACGGCGAAGCCGATGAGTTTGTTCCCTGCGAAATGTCCCACACCATCCACGATGCCTGCCAAAGCCGCAATGAGCTTCACACATTCGAAAATGCTCGCCACGGTCTGAGCTATATCCAAGACACTCCCCGATACGAAAAAACGGTACACGCCTTTGTGGACGGCTGTCTTACCGAATATAGAGGATAAACAAAACACCATAGCACCTTCAACGAGATGCTATGGTGTTTTTCTTGCTTATTGGGCGAGCTCAATATACGCAACGTAAATACCGGAAGCGGTATAAGTCAGCTCGTAATTTTCATATGCCGTGATTTCGCCGGCACCTTCGCCATATACACGGAGCAGGTCACCTGACAGATAATTGTGAACCTCGTCTACACTGCAATCCCGAATGAGGATCTGAATTTCCGGATTCTCTGCATCGGTGCAAAGATAATAGACTCCCGTTTCTTCATACACGTCATATTGCTCTTCTACAATACGTTTTTGTACTACCAGTTCCATGGTTACAAAGCGATCAACGTAAGCACCTGCCGACCGATAATAGGTCTCGGGCGTGACCTCTTCACACTTAGCAACGTACTCCTCACGGCTGATAGAGGTGTCTACCCATTCTATCTCTTCGTCAAAAAGCAAACCGTCTAACAACATCCATCCGACACCGTAGCTGACCAGCACGGTATAGAGTACCGCGATCACTGCCAGCAGAATCTTCATGGACTTTTTATGAGGACTGGTGAACAGCAGGATGATTCCCGCAATAGGAAATACGATCAACGCCAACAGAATCACCCACCAGGAGTGATACCATTCCACAAAGGTGACTCGTCCGTTTCCCGACGCACGTCTTCTCTTGGGCTGTTTTACGGGTTTGCGATTGCCTGCCCGCATTTCCTCGGGACATATTTTGCCGCATAGAGGGCAAGCATCCTGCTTGAAATAACATCCGCAATCGGGACATTTATTGAGATCGGGACGATCCAGTTCATTATTATCGGCAAACGCCCCCAGCATTCTTCCCATTGGTATTCTCCTTTTCGATTTGCTGTATTTCACTTATTATTATAACAAAAACAGAGGAAAAGTCAAGACTTTTCCTCTGTTTTGTATCATTAAAACGTGGATTCTCAGGCAGCATCCTCATCTGTTTCCTCGTCTTCGCTCTGTGCAGAAGGCAGCAGAGCAGGTTCGGTCTGTGTGGAAGGAGTACTTACCACGAACCAATCCAGAAGTTTGTTCTCCACCTCGTCAAAGAGACGGTTATACTGGAGGAATTTATAGAGTCGAAGCAGGTTGATCGCGTCACTGTCCTCGGTTGCAAAGCTGTGGAAGACCATATCGGTATCCCACCAACCAAAGGAGTTGATGGCGAGAATCTCCTCCTCTACCATATCCAGAAGCTCCATAAATCTGGGCTTTTCCACACCGACAATATCCAGCATCTCATTGGCGAGATAGTTGATACTGGTAGCGGCACCCAAATCGGTTTCGAAATCGAAATTACCCCAATAGAGATAAGGGATCACGTATTTTGCCTGCAACAGCTCGGTAGGAGAAGTGTCGGTAATACCGAGACATTCGGAATAAAAGCTGGTGGGCAAACTGGGCTGATGGTCGCCAAAGAAGACGATCAGAGTTTCTTCTTCCTGCGCCTCCAGGTAAGTGATCAACTCCTGCAATGCCGCATCGGAATTGTGAACAGAGGTCAGATATTCATCCACCGACTTACTGCCGCCCGCAGAATTCATGTGCACATCGTACTGGAAATTCTTGGAGGTGTAGCCACCGTGATTCTGCATGGTGATGGCAAAGGTAAAGAGCGATTCGCCTTCTTCCTTATTCTCCAGCAGTTCGATAATACGGTTATAGATGGTGCTATCGCTAACGTGACCGCGGTAAAGTTCATCCTCGGTCAGTGCTTTTCCGTTCACAAAGGATTTGATACCGCTGGTATCAGTCTCCAGGAAATAGGATTCATCGAAACCGTAATAGTTGTAAATACGGTTACGGCTCCAGTTGGTTCCAACCTCAGGATGCATACCGATCGTACGGTAGCCTGCCGCCTCCATGGCTTCTACCAAAGAAAAGGCGTTGGTTTCGTTAAGATACAGGTTGTAGGCAACCGTATTCTGCGGCAGGAACGCCATGCTATTGGAGGTCAAAAATTCAAACTCCGAGTTTGCTGTGTTACCGCCAAATACCGATGCCATTGCAAAGCCCTTGGAAATATTGGAAGCATCATCCGACAAACTGTTGAAGAAAGGAAGCACCTCAACATCGGTCACAAACTCCTTCTTCATTTCCGCCGCAATAGACGACAAATCAGAGAAGGTCTCATTCATGATTGCGATCACATTGGGTTTCTTTTTTGCCGGTTTTTCATCGGTTTCGGGAGCCGTATCGGGCACAGTTACAGGAGGCTTGGGATTATTGGGCTTGGTGGACGGTCTTGTGCTGGGATAATACTGATTGAGCAGTTCATCCAGCGCATCCGGTGAATATCCGTCCGGCTCACTGACACGGGTTGCCGATACCGAATGGAGAAGATTGATCAGGAAACCGTTATAGCTGGAGGGCTGCAGCTTCCAGGATTTCAGCTGGAAACCGATTGCTGCCGCACCGCCGCTGGTAGATACCAGAGCAATAATCAATACCAGAGAGATGGTGCCGGTAGACAGGCTGGCAACACGCAGAGGCATTTTCTTAAATCCGGGCATACGGTTGAAGGTGAAGAAGAAGACCTGCACCACCGTCAGCATGATTGCAATAACCGTTCTGGTGGTAAGCGAATAGGTATAGTCGCCTGCAACGGTTGCCGCTGTGCTGATGGAAAGAATATCCGAGAACTGGATTTCCATGCCACGGGTCTGTACAACCAGGTTATTGGCAACACCCAGCGTAACCAATGCCAATTGGACACCGGTCATTGCTGCCGACAGATTGCCGCAAGCAGATGCGATAAACATGATCAGAGCAAATACAATCACCACGTTCAAGGTCGCCAGCAAAAATGTGATTTGCTTCAGTGTCGTGCCCACCGCAAGCTGTATTTCACAGAATATTGCAATTGAGAAAATCAGTGCCACGATAGGGCCCATATAAGAAGGAGTATTTTCCTCGAAATGAATTCGCACATTCAGCACAAACAACAGACCAAATGCGATTGCGGCCGCACACCACAGAGCAACGCCCATGGTAATACCCAGCAAAGCAAAGAGCAACGAGGAGAAAATACTCAGCCACCAATACTCTCTTTTTTTATTGATTTCAAATTTTACAAACATAATTTACCTCAGATTTAGATCACAGATGTAATTCAAGCAGTAAACGATTGTGTGCATACACACCTATTATACAGGATTTGTCGCAATTTGTCAAGTACCCACCACCATTTTGCAGATCAGATCGCTCGTAAACCTTATTCTACTACCGAATTGTAAAAAAATCCTTACCAATTTAATACTAAGGTGTTGACAAGTTTCGAACTTTATGTTATAATTCCGAAAGTAAACGCAATGAACGGAAGGAGTAGCGACTTCCCCTGATTTTCCAGAGAAGGATGCCATCGGCTGGAAGCATCCCAAACAGCGGTCGTGAAGTAGTCCGGGAGCGGTGTTCTTGAACCGACGGCGGTCTCCGCCATCACAGTAGAGAGCAACGGATACTGCCCGTTACAGCAGATGAGATTTTTTCGATCTCTCAAAGAGCGCCGTTTTTACGGCGAATACAGGTGGTACCGCGCATCTGCGTCCTGTAAGTACAGGATGTAGGTGTTTTTTGTTTTGTAGGGCTCTTTTTGCGGGGCTCTACCCCACACCCCGCTTAGGGGACTTCTTGAAAGAAGTCCCCTAAGAACCCCCAAAAACTTTTTTACAGGCGGCAAATACTTGCCGCCAAGGGAATTAATTATGCAATTCCCTGCCGACGAGTATTCGTCGGCTTAAGAAAAGTTCTTGAGGGGGTTGGGGAACTTCTTTCAAGAAGTTCCCCAAGAAAAATAAGAAAATCAACAAAGGAGAATAGATATGAAAAAAGAACTGGCAAAACAGTATTCCCCCGCCGAACTGGAAGATCGGCTGTATAGTTTTTGGAACGACAAGGGCTACTTCACTCCCTCTGTGGATGACGGCAAGCCCGCCTTCACCATCGTGATTCCCCCTCCCAATGTAACCGGTCAGTTGCACATGGGCCACGCGCTGGACGAAACCCTTCAGGACGTCCTCATCCGTTACAAGAGAATGCAGGGCTACTCTGCTCTGTGGCTCCCCGGCACCGACCACGCAGGCATCGCTACTCAGATCAAGGTTGAGGAACAGCTTCGCAAAAGCGAAGGTCTGACCCGTTACGATCTGGGACGTGAAAAATTCCTGGAGCGCGTATGGGATTGGAAGAATCAGTACGGCAACCGTATCATCAATCAGCTGAAGAAGCTGGGCTCCTCCTGCGACTGGACCCGTGAACGCTTCACCATGGACCCCGGCTGCTCCCGTGCGGTTAAGAAGGTATTTGTAAACCTCTACAACGACGGCATCATCTATCGCGGCAACCGCATCATCAACTGGTGTCCTCACTGCCGTACCGCACTCTCTGACGCAGAGGTAGAATACACCGAACAGAACGGCAACTTCTGGCACATCCGCTATCCTATTCTGGACGAAAACGGCAGTTACACCATGAGCGA
>JAZRIH010000151.1:0-3460 GCA_045645175.1 Eubacteriales bacterium
CATGGCTACGATCCGACTTTTTAAATGTAAAACATCATAGCCGTTTTTTTGACTCAACAGTCCTACCAAAGAATAAGCTTGCAGAATTTTTTCTGTGTATTCTGATCGTTTCATTTTGTTTCCTTCGGTTAGTTATTCATCTGCGTAGTCATAGGTTATTGTATATGATCCTGCGTTAGCATTCCAATTTGACTCTTTTGTTATAGCATTCCATTCCGCCTCGGTACCATTGTACTTTATGCTCGTGAGGCTGGCACAACCGTAGAAGGCTTCGTCACCAATGTTAGTCACGCCGTTGGATATGCTGACACTCGTAAGGCTTTGGCAACCATAGAAAGTCCGATTTCCGATGCTTGTCGCACTCTTGGGTATGGTGATGCTCGTAAGGCTTGTACAATTCTTAAAGACCTCATCACCGATACTCGTCACGCCGTCGGGAATTATTATGCTTGTAAGATCATAGCAGTAAGCAAATGTACGGTCGCCTATGGCGGTCAGTTTGCTGTTTTCACCAAAGTTGACACTTCTAAGGTTATCGCAATAATAGAAGGCGTAATCACCGATACTCGTCACGCTATCCGGTATGATGACGCTCGTAAGGCTATAGCAACCTCTGAACGCATAATTTTTGATGCTCGTCACACCGGTAGGGATAACAAGATCAGTAACAAGTTGGTCATTTAGATAGAATGTTCCGGGCCAACTCGAATAAAGTGGGTTAGCATAAGAATTACCAAACGAAATCTCGCACCATGCAGCAATGTCGGTGATATACACGTCATAAACTTTGCAATTATTGAATGCATACTCACCTATGCTCGTCACATTTGCAGGGATGGTTATGCTAAAAAGTTTGGTGCAATTATCAAAGGCACCCCACCCTATGTTTTTCAGCTTGCTATTTTCTCCAAAGATTATGCTCGCAAGGTACTTACAACTGCCAAAAGCCTCTTTGCCAATACTTGTCACGCTGTCCGGAATTGTAATGCCCGTAAGAGCAGAGCCCCAGAAGGCAGCATCGCCGATGCTCGTCACTTTCATTCCGTCAATCTCGGAGGGAATGACGACTTCCGTCTCGGTGCAAGAGCCGACACCCGTAATGGTACAGGTCGTTCCGTCGTCATTGACTTTGTATGCGAGACCTGTATCGTCAATATGATATCCGCTGTCACTTAGCCGAATTTGCAAAGCAGGGACCACGCCCCAACAATCGCCGGTAATTATGGAGTAGTAGTTCGCACAGCCATCTTCCCCCACCAATAATACGTTTTTGCTGTCGGCGTAGCTGCCAAATTCTGCATCGCGAAGCATCCATGTCCCGAAACCATAGTAACTGCTCGAGGTTGACATATCCGTCCCCGTTGCTCTTGCATAGTCGCTGACTATCATACGGCGTGCTACGTCACCGGTGCTATCACTTGAAGCAAAGCCATAATCGGCGTTGGTGACATCCTCGTAGCTAAAAAGGAAGAGCTTATCATTGAAGTCGTTGATTCCAATAATGTCGCTGTCTAGCAAGACGACGTTGATCAAGTACTTTTGTAGCTCGTTAAAGACAGTATTATAGAATTGATCGTTTAGCCAAGCGCGGATAGTACTATTCGCGTATTCGCACACACGAGTTGTATTATACGCTCTGTTTGCGATAATGCTGTCGCAAAGGATTAGAGCCGTGCCGCCATCCTCGGAAAGAATACGCCAACGTATGGGCTCCACCTTGAAGTAGTAGGTTTTGCGCTGGATGTATTCGCCCGATTGGAATTTATAGTTTGTGTAACGCGGTTCTGCATATACCTTGGCGTAGTAACAGCCGTCTGAGCCAATATAATACCCGCGTACATCCATATTATCGGTAATAGTAACGTCGTCTGCCTTCAAGCTCTGCGGATATTCACCGAAGTAAATATAATTACCGTCTCTGGTATACGTCTCGCTGTTATCGACAATTCCAACGCAACAGTCCGCACAAAATCCATTTGCAATGTTATGAGAAGTTTTCTCTGACACCGAGGTGCAGCCGCAGTTTAAGCATTTATGCCAATGCCGGGTATCGTCGATCGTCCATTCGGTATCATAATTGTGATAGTTGGGATTGATATAGGTTTCACTTACCGATATTTGGCAATCGTCGCATATATGGTGGCGCGTACCCGTTTTTATACAGTTCGCAACGCTATCCACGATCCACCCGCCAAATTCGTGAGAGGTTTTATCCGACACTGAATTGCAGCCGCTGTTCAAGCATTCATACCAATGGCTTGTATCGTCGGTTGTCCATTCGGTATCGTAATTGTGAGCATCGGGATCGCTATATGTTTCACTTACCGATTTTTTGCAATCTTCGCATATATGATGACGCGTACCCGTTTTTATACAGGTTGCAACAGTATCCACAATCCACTCGCCAAATTCGTGAGAGGTTTTATCCGACACTGAGGTACAACCGCTGTTCAAGCACTTATACCAATGGTGGGTATTGTTGGTCGTCCATGTGGCTGCATAATTGTGTGCAGTGACATTTACGGGAATAGTATCGTTTTCGGACCCATCGCATGCAGAACAGATGCGATGCTTTGTTCCCGTTTCCATACAAGTGGCAACCTTATATACGGCCCATTCGCCAAACGAGTGTCCACTTGCCGTGATAACTTCGGTTTCTTTCTCTTTGCAAAAACAAACTCTGAGTTTCATACCGTTGACTGTGCAAGTAGGGGATTGGACAACGGTCCATTCACCAAATGTGTGACCGGTCGCAGGGAGGGTCTTTTGTGCCACAAGAACCTCGTCACACGTCGAGCAGTGTTTGCCCTCTGTTAGACCGGTATCAGTACACGTGGGTGTTATGAGCTTGTCTATAACTTCCGCATGAGGCTTCTGGGGGATTATTTCGGAACTTCTACTTAATTCATTACCGCACGTAGAGCAATATATGACCTTATCGTAAGAGCCTGTTTCTTTACAAGTGGAATCAATCTTGTTTTCAACAACCGGTGTTCCTGCCGTGTGTTTCTTTTCGGGAATCGAAACAGTGTTTCTGCTCAGCTCCTTGCCACATACAGAACAGTAAATGACCTCATCATAAGAGCCTTTGGCTTCAAACGTAGAATCAACGTAGTTCTCGGTTACAGCTTCACCCTCGGTGTGAGTATCTTTCTTCACAATCGTTTTTGCTGTTCTGCTGATCTCGTGATTGCAGACAGAACAATGCACAACTTCGTCATAAGAACCTTCAACATTACAGGTAGAGTCAACGATGTTTTCTTGTACGGCAGTGCTTGCCGTGTGAGTGTCTTTTTGAGGGATGATTTTTTCCGTTCTCCTTATCTCGTGACCGCAAACAGAACAACAAACAACTTCATCATAAGAGCCTGTTTCTTTACAGGTTGCTTCGACTCGGTTTTCCTCTTTGACAGTATCGGGAGTATGATCGGCAAAACTACCGCTTGCAAAGGTGGTTGTT
>JAZRIH010000152.1:0-6513 GCA_045645175.1 Eubacteriales bacterium
GCAGTCAGAGATACGTTGCCGCCGTTGGATTCGGTGGGGACGAAGGAGATGGTGATGGTGTCGCCGCCGGTGTACTTGGTGATGTCCAGCGTTACCAGCGCCATGCGGGCATCGCCGCCAGCGGTGATGATCACGGAGGAGTCCAGCGGAACGCCTGCCGCATCGTAAATGACCATCTGATTCTTGGCATTCCATGCGCCGACCAAGATCTGCACTTCGGTCACGCCTGCGGTCTTTACCGTGACGGTCTGACCGTTGGCACCGTTAAGTCCGTGACGGGTGGTGGCGGATTTCACATCTGCGCCATCGCTCCAGGTTACCTGGGCTTTGTTATCCCAGTGTCCCTGAGATCCCTTCAGATCGGTGTCGATGATGTCAGCCGCGCCGTCCTTGCGATGAACCTGTACGCTGTCGCCCTGAGTGAGCTCTCCGTAATATTCCCAATACAGAGTGCCTTCCGCGGTGAGATCATACTTGGTAGTGTAAGGAGTCTTTACAGTAGCGATCTTCACCTCGGGAGTGGGTTCAACAGGCTCGGTGTCCACCACAGTGCCGTCGGATGCGGTGACTGCGGAGAAGGTGATGTTGCTGCCACAGAGCAGAGTATAGGAGATGTAAATCTCGCTCTCTTCCTCAGCATAAGCATCGAGGACTACTTTTCTGTAGTAATTGTTGTTGAGATCACCGAAGGTATAGGTCTTCACATTGCCTGCGCGGTCGCGAATGGACAGCTTGGCAACAGACTTGAAGCCGCCCAGATAGATCTCGTAGTGAGTCTTGTCGGGGCCAACCTTCAGAGCAATGTTGAAGGCGTGATTGGATACGGGACCGTTGGTGGAGGAGCCCACGGGACGGCGATCGCCATCCTGCCAGGAGATCTTGTAGTTGTCGGTGAAGGAGTAGTTGGTGCCGATTCCGCTGATGTCGCCAATGAGATGGCTGTCGGTGTTCTTGCGGATAACGGTGTTTACGTCTACCGCACCGAAGATCGCCCAGTCCTTGTTACCAATAGCGGTAAGGTCAACGGTGGTGCCTGCCTTCTTGATGGTTTCAACCTTGGAAGTGATGGTTGCGGGAGTTGCATCGTAATCGGCATTCACATCATCTGCAGTTGTGCTTTCAAAGGTAAAGGTCAGCTTGGACTGTGCAGTAACCGATGCCTTGAAGGATACCTCGTAAACCACATTGTCGCGGCATCCGCCTACGATGGCGAGAGGCTGAGCATCGGGATCCTTTTCCACTACGGTAAACTCTACGGGATTGCCGTTGAGGGTCATAGCGGTGAGCTTGCCCCAATCGTCACGGCCGTGTACACGGATCGTCCAGTTACGCTCGCTAAATGCGCGGTCGCCGGTGAAGGTACCTTTTGCCGCATCGATCAGCAGCTCTACGGTCTGATCCTTGCCCGACAGGGTGATGTCGGTGGTGCGGTAGTGACCGTCCTTGTAAGCAACGGTTTCGGTGTCGTCCTCATACAAAGTGGAGGTTGCGCCATAGCTGATGCTGGGGTAAACGTCCAGCGTCATGTGGCTCCAATCCTTTTCGTCCACGTTCTTCATGTTGTCGGCCAGGGTAAGCACTGCGCCCATGCGCACGAAGATGGGAGAGGTTTCCAGATTGTGATAAACGGTGATGGTGTCGGGACCTGCATAGGTCTTGCCCGACCAGATGTCCATCCATTCGCCATCCGGCAGGAAGACGTCATGCTCTACGCCACGATTGGTGATCAGCGACATATAAATGTGTGCGTAAGAGCCGGAGTCAAAGTATTCGATCTTGATCTTGTGGGTGGAGCCTGCTTGCATGGGCTCGGAGTTGAGATACTGGTCGTAAACCTTCCAGCCGTCGATGACCAGCTCATCGTCGATCCATACCCGCACGCCGTCATCAGCGAAGATACGGAGAGCGGCGTCGTCTGCGCCGATGGTGATGGTACCGCTCCAGCGGATGGAGAAGTTGTCAACCTTTCCAACGCCGGTGGGACCGCCCTGTTCCCAGTTGAAGTAGACCTTTTCGTCCTGCTTCACCAGAACAGGCTCGCCCGTCAGATTTACGGTGTTGAAGTATTCGGCCTTCAGACCGGGCTGACCGTCGGATTCCAGCTTGTAATCGTCGGCATAAGCATAGGTTTCGGAAAGAGGAGCCACCAGAATGGTGTCACCCAAGAGGTACTGATAGTTGTTTGCCGATTCAGCGTACTGGGGATACTGAATATCCAGACGACGCACTACCGGCAGACCGGTTTCATAGTTTTCGTGGGAGAGGGTGTAGTAGAGAGGAAGCAGACGGTAGCGCATATCCACGTAATTGTGGGTGACCTTTTCTGCGGTCTCACCGTACAGCCAAGGCATACGGGAGTAGGGACGGGTACAGTGTACACGCAAGATGGGGGAGAGGGCACCAAACTGCATCCAGCGCACATACATATCGTCGGAAACCTCGAAGCGGTGACCGCCGATGTCTGCGCTCACATAGGGAAGACCCATTTCCGCACCGCCGTAGACGGCGTTGAAGATCTCGTATTCCAGGTCGATGGATTCACAGTTGATGTCGCCCGTCCATTGAATGGAGTAGCGGTGAGCCGAAAGCTCGGGGGCATATTCCAGAATGCCGTTGAGGATACCGTCCACGTTTGCCATAATGAGCGCGCGGCGGGCGTACTCATCAATGTCGGTGATGCTTTCGTAGTATTCCTCGGTGATCCATTGGAATGCGTACATACCGGTGGCATAGATGGAGAGCTCATTGTGGATGGGGTTGAGGGCGGTGTGCCAGTTGCGGTCATACCACCAAATATCCAAGCCCAGGGAAAGAATCAGCTTCAGATTCTTGTTGCGGTACTCCATCTCCTTTTTGTCCAGCAGATTGCCCGTACCGGTTACCGGTTCGGGATGGTCGTTGAACATGATGTCTACGCCCATGTCATGGGCTTTCTGAAGGAATCGCTCCATGTTGGGGAAGAGACGGGTGTTGATATCGTAGCCGATACCGCTGTCGCTGGATTTACGCCAGTCGGTGTCGATAACCAGCACGTCAATGGAGTATCCGCGATCCAGATAGTCCTGAATCTGCTTCAGGGCGGTAGTTTCGTTGTACTCGTACCAACGGGAATCCCAATAGCCCAGCATTTTCAGGGTGACCATTTCCGACTGACCGGTAAGCTTCACAAAATCGGAGGTGAAGTTTTCGTAGCTTCCCTGAGGCAGGAAGACGAACAGGTCGGTGGCGTCATTGGAGAGATCCCAACCGTTGTTGCGGCTGTAATCCTCGGCAACGGTGTAACCGCTGGAGGAAGGGATGACACGGGGCGCGTCGGTGAAGAACCAGCTGTTCAGCTCATCCGAGGGAGAGGGAAGGTATACGTTGCTGTTGGTGTTGGACTCGTATCGCCACAGATCGTTGCCTTCCAGGTCGGTGATGTAACAGCCCACGGGAGTTTTTGCGTTATCGGGGATGTAGACCTTGTAGGCGGCGGTGGTGATTACCGTAAAGCCGTCCACCGTTTCGGAGGTGTAAGACACATCGTCCCAATTCCGACGTTTCTGTACGGTATAAGAGGGGCGATCCTCAAAGCCTTTGCTTCCCTTGACCTCAATACGCACCAATCGGTCGCTGAGAAGCTGTACACGGAGCTTGCCCAGTTCAATGGAGGTGGGCAGAGGACCGGTTTCCTCGGTAGTGGGCTTGGGTGGATTCTTTTCGGGGACTGTTGTAGTAGTGGTAGCCACAGTGGTATCCACGGTCGTCACCGAAGCGGCGGGCTCATTTTTACTGCACCCTACTGCAAGAACGCAGGGGAGTAACATGAGCAGCCAAAATAGTTTTTTCATTTGAATGACTCCTTTCCGGAACAATAATTACTATTGTACATAGTATACCATCGAAAATGAGAAATGTCAAGATTTATTATGCTTTTTACCGAAACAAAAACACTCCCGATGATTGGGAGTGAGTGTAAAAAATGCGCTCGGCAAGTATTTGCCGAGCGGGATATAGTTCTTGGGGGTTAGGCCCCTTTGTGAAGAAGGGACTTGTGGGGAAATCATCGCTATGGCGACAACGGGGCAACGCCTCGTATTAATATTTCCGATACTTTTCGGCAACGGCCTTCATATCGGTGAGCATTTGCTCCTTGTAGGTGATGTTGCCTCTAAGCAGGAGGGAGGGGTGATAGACCGCGGTCATCTCGTATGCGCCCTTCTGTACCCAAATGCCATGCTCCTTGGTGATCTTGTAGTCGGGCTTGATCAGCCGCATGGCGGCGATGCGTCCCAGACAGACGATCATTTTAGGCTTGATCAGCTTTACCTGCTCCCGCAAATAGCCGATGCATTGATCCTGCTCGCCCTCTTCGGGGTCGCGGTTTTTGGGCGGACGGCATTTGAGGATGTTGGTTATGTATACGTCCTCACGGGGGATATCCACCAGCTCCAAATATTTATCCAAAAGTTGACCTGCCCGACCTACAAAGGGAGTGCCCGACAGATCCTCGCTCTCGCCGGGGGCTTCCCCCACGAACATCAGCTTGGCGTTGGGATTGCCGCATCCGAAGACCAAATTGGTTCGGGTGGCGCCCAAGGGGCATTTTTGACAGTTCTCACAAGTGGATTTCAGCTCGTTTAAGGTCATGGCAGTATCCTTTCGGAAGATTTAAGTGGCGATTTTGCTCAGCTTTCTCACTGCGTCTATGGCGCAGAGGGGGATGCCGTGCTCGGCAAGATAAGGGAGGGTGATGTCTTTAGCAGGGAGGGCAAACTCCCACAGCAGATCGGTTGCATCGGGGGTGTTTTTAGAACCCTTGCGGGGAGCGGAATCTCCTCCCAGATGCAGATAATAACGGTCATTCACCTGCCATGCAGAGCTTTCACCGCTGTATCCGCTTCGGTGAAGGGCAAGGCAGGCAGACAGCAGGTCGCATAGGTGGGTGAATACGCCCATCGCCGATGAAAAACGCCGTGGGATCGACGGGCAAACGGTCAGTCCCGATTCCATCGGAAGTGGTTTGGGGGACTCCGCTTGGCTACGTGCCTCGGCAGGATCGGCCTGCTCCTCCCCCAGAATATACATTTCACAGCCGCCGGTACGGGAGGCGTAGATCTGTACCGATACCTTGGTTGCGGCGGCATCGAAGCCGGTGGCGTGCTTGGCATCATCCAGCAGAGCCCAGAAGGCACGCCGTGTTTCAGTGCTGGAATAACTGAGGGTAGACAGATCCAGCCCGTAAAAGAGCAGTTCGTCTTCACTCAGGGTGATTTTCAGTTGATTCTCTCCAATTCGTAAAAATTCCATCCAATATGTACACTCGCTTTTGCATCAATTTAAGGGGGATAAACGACTCTTTGGACGAGCAATAGAGCGTTGCAGCTCACCGTAGGTGAGCCGCATCCCTTTATACAGTATACAATTATTATAGCTTAGAGGTGCCAAAAAGGAAAGACAAAATTTTTGGATGAATTGGTAATCAGCCGTCGGATTCCATGAGCATGGGCAGGGCTTCCTCAAAACGGACACCGTAATAGTGGGAAGTGTCGCCCTGTGTCTTCAAGATAGCGGCAAGATTGAAGTTGACGGCGGTTTGCATCGCCTTTTCCAACGGATATCCCTTGGTGAGTCCGCCTGCCAGCACGGCGGCAAACATATCGCCGGTGCCGTGATAGGTGCCCTCTACATGGGTGTTGTAAGCGTAGGCATATTCGCCGGTTGCGGCAATATAGCCAATGGCGCCCTGCAAGTCGGGGGAGGGACGTGCGCCGGTGATCACCGCTACTTTGCATCCCACTACTTCACACAGACGGGGCAGAAGCTGCTTCAGCGTTTCCTCGTCCGCATCGGGACAGTAAGGAATGTCCAGCAAAAAGGAAACCTCGGTGAGATTGGGAACGATCACGTCAGCGCCCTCGCAGAGCTTTTTCATGCTCTGGGTAAATTCACGGTCAAAGCCGGCGTAATACTTTCCGCCGTCACCCATGACGGGATCGATCACACGGATTGCACCCTTGCCGAATCTGTCGAACAGCGCTTTTACCAGCTCCGCCTGATGGGCAGTGCCGATGTAGCCGCTTTGAAGGGTGTCGAAGGTCAGCCCCAGACTTTCCCAATGATGGGCAATGTGAGGGATGTCTTCGGTGAGATCGCGGAAGGTATAATCATGAAACCCACAGCCGGTGTGGGTAGAAAGTACGGCTGTGGGCAGGACTGCGCACTCTACGCCCATTGCCGAAACAATGGGGAGAGCGACAGTCAAAGAACATTTTCCGAAGCAGGAGATATCCTGCACGGAGAGGACACGTTTCTGTTTCATCAGTTTCTCCGGGATACTTGAATTTTACATACAATAGTATACATGATTTTCCTCCGTCTTGCAAGACAGGGAATGTAAAATGGGCGTAAATTTTGTGCTTGCGCGGGGCTTCTCGCAAAACCTCTTGCATTCCGCGCAGGACTCTGTTATAATATTTTTAAGTAACCGATGATTAACTAAAATACAGGAAACTGTCCAGGGGGAGCAGGGGG
>JAZRIH010000153.1:0-11578 GCA_045645175.1 Eubacteriales bacterium
CTTTTTTCAAAAAGTTTCCCGAAGTAGCCCCTCAAACTTCCATTGTTTCGTTCCGTCGGGGAGGATGCGGGCGGGAGTGCCTGCCTTCTTGGCGAAGATCAGCCCGTGCAGGCGAGCGGAGTAGATATAGTCTGCTCCCTCAATCAGCCGACAAGCGATCTCACAAGATCGGGCGGCGAAATATCGATGGGGGCAACCCCGATAAAGATCGGGCAGAATAGTGCTTGCCTCCACCCGTCGATGGTGGCGATAGGCGGTGGGCATTGCCGTTACCCATACGCCGCCGAAGGTGTCGGCACATTCGGCGCATACCTCCTCGTCCTCTTTGGACATCGCCAACCACAGGATCCGACTCCCCCGATGGCGGTGTTTTTTTACGAGGGGGGATAGCGCGGATCGGGGGACCCCTTTCTTGGGACAGAAAACGATGTAGTGCAAAGGAGATTTGGACGGAGGCGCGTTGTTTGCCATAGGCAGGAGGGCGCAGTCGGGGAGGTGGAATCGCGGTAGATTGGGGACAAGGGCTGCCAAACGGCGCAAATCGGCATTTGATCGCATGAGCCCAACCCTTGCGGTAGGTAAAATGCGCTCTGCCAGCCATCGATTGCCTCCGCTGAGCGGATCGATTCCTCCCATCAGCACCCAAGGTGTGCCCAGTGTTGCCGCTAATGCGCCGATGCCCAGATAATACAAAGGAGAGCGCTTGGATGTTTGCTCTTGAAGAAGCGTTCCACCGCCTAAAATGAGCAGATCACTCCCCCGAATGGCGGCGATCAGCTTGGGGGAGTATCGGGGGAGGGCGTGGGTGTGGTGAAGCAGAGCGCTTTCCGTTGGATTGAGTGACAGCAGGGTGACTTCGTCCCCTGCCTGCTTCAGATAAGCCGCCAATCGATCGCAAATTGCCTCGTCACCGCAATTTCCTCCGCCGATATAACCACAGATCAGGATTTTCATTATTTACTCCGATTTGCTTCTATTGACAATTATACAGGCATGTGCTATACTGTCCATTGGTTTGTTCTATTAGTCTTTTGCAAAGTGAGGAAATTATACCTTGAAGATACAATTGTCCGATCATTTTACCTATTCTAAACTCATCCGATTCGTCTTGCCTTCCATTGGTATGATGATCTTTATCTCCATCTATGGTGTGATAGACGGTCTGTTCGTTTCCAATTTCGTTGGAAAGACTCCCTTCGCGGCGGTGAATTTCATTATGCCTGTGATTATGGCTTTGGGCGGTTTGGGATTTATGCTGGGTACGGGCGGCTCCGCCATCGTGGGTCAGCTGTTGGGCGAGGGCAGAGAGGATGCGGCGCGCAAAGCCTTTTCTCTCATTGTCTATGTGACGATTGTATCTGGTATTTTATTGGTGATTTTAGGCGAGATCATTCTGGAGCCTACCGCTAAATTGCTGGGTGCAGAGGGAGAAATGCTCTCCTATTGCCTGCGTTATGGTCGGATTTTGCTCCTGGGTACCCCTGCGTTTATGCTTCAAAACGTTTTCCAAAGCTTTTTGGTGACCGCGGAGCGTCCCGGTTTGGGCCTTGCCTTTACCGTGGCGGCGGGTGTGACCAATATTGTGCTGGATCTTCTGTTGGTGGGAATCTTCCCCTTCGGTGTAGAAGGTGCGGCATGGGCAACGATTATCAGCAATCTGGTTGGTGGTGTGGCTCCGCTGTTCTATTTTATTATCCTGCGCAAGGGAAATTTGTGGCTGACCTCTACACCCGTGAATTGGCGTTTGCTTGGAAAGGCGTGCACCAATGGCTCCTCGGAGCTGATGACCAATCTGTCTATGTCCTTGGTTAATGTTCTGTATAACTTCCAGCTTATCCGCCTTGCAGGAGAGGACGGTGTGGCGGCATACGGCGTAATTATGTATGTCAACTTCATTTTCATCTCGCTGTTTATCGGTTATGCGGTGGGAACTGCTCCCATTATCAGCTTCCACTATGGTGCCGGAAACGAGGACGAACTGAAAAATCTGCGGAAAAAGAGCTTGATCTTGGTGACGGTTTTGGGAATTGCGATGCTGATTCTCTCGGAAGTTCTTGCTTATCCCCTGACGAAGCTGTTTGTCGGATACGATCAGGATCTGTTCACCCTTACGCTGCGCGGATTTATGCTCTATTCTCTGTCTTTTGCTGTTTGTGGATTGAACATTTTCGGCTCCTCCTTCTTTACTGCATTGGGAGACGGTGTGACCTCTGCGGCAATCTCCTTCCTGCGTACCCTTGTGTTCCAATTGATCGTCTTGCTGACGCTCCCTATTATTTTGGGCACCGACGGTATTTGGCTGGCAATTGTTGCCGCTGAAGTGCTGGCTTTGTTGGTCACGGCTGTACTGATGAAGATCAAGCAAAAGCGATTCGGCTATTGATGCCTTAAATAACAAAAAACTCCGCAATCTGCGGAGTTTTTTATTTTGGTTCATTCGGATTTAGTTTCTTCTTCAGTACTGGGGGTGGTTTCCTCGATCAGCACGATCTTGCCATTCTCAAAGTAGCCGGTGTAATCGCGGCGCTCACCATGCTCCAACCAGGTATAAGTTCCCATGCCGGTGATGGCATTCTTGTAGAATTCGCCATCGTAGGTGTCGCCGTTTGCCCATTTGTAGACACCTTTTCCGGTGCGGGTGTCAGCGATGAAATCACCTTCGTAGGTTGCGCCGTCGGGGAAGGTTATCTTGCCTTTTCCGTCCTTGGCATCTTCTGCAAACTCACCCTCGTAGCGAGTACCGTCTGCCCAAGTGTAGACGCCCTTGCCGCAACGCTTGCCGGTGACGTATTCTCCCTCGTAGGTATCGAAGGTGCCGTCAGATTGAGGTGCCCAAGTGTAGGTGCCCTTGCCATGCTTCTGATTCTTGGAAAATTCACCTTCATAGCGGTCGCCCGACAGATAGGTGTAGATGCCTTTTCCTTCCATGTCATCAAAGTGGAAAGCACCTTCGTAGGAGTCGCCGCCGCTGTAGGCGAGTTTTCCGGTGCCATGACGCAGGAATTGAACGGTTTGTCCTTCATAGACATCGCCGTTGGCATACTGAAGCTTCAATTTCCATACGGTCAGACCGGTATTGGAAGAGGCGGCGTTGTCACTATCTCCTGAAAGCACCTTGGCGGTGGTGCCGTCGGAATAGTAGACCGTGCCGCTGGCGGGCACATTGTTCTTGAATTTGCCGACGAATTTGATTTTTCCATCATTGGCGGTATCGTAAGTCTGGTAACGCCAACCGTTGGAATGGAGAGCGATCATCAGTACTCCCACTACAGCCAGGGCGGTAAGGGCGATCGCCAGAATATACAGTCGAAGATTAAATCTCTTTTTGGATATACGGGCCATGTTGACCTCCTGATCGATTGATTAGAATTGGATGACTTCCATCAGGGTGGGCAGGAATGCGCAAGCCAGTACTGCCAGAGCGAAAAAGACCACTACTGACATAATGACCGCAAACAGGTCGTTGCCCTTGGTTTCGTAGCGAAGCTCTGCTTCGATGCGCTTTTCTTCGGGAATGTAGAAACGGCCTGTATTCAGGTCCAGTGCGGTTTCCCGTGCGCAGTAGATCACACCGTCTTCGCCTTCTTTATGCTCGTCGTCTGCTTCCCAAACCACTTTGCGCAGAGGCGCGGGCTTGGACAGCTCGCGACGGATAGCGGCATGACGGAGATATCCCAGATCCTTCAATGTTTTGGCATTATCGGGGGTGTTGGCTCCTTCTTTCAGCAGATGGGTTACAAAACCACCGATGATGCGTTTCTGATAATAGGAATAGAAAGTGGAAAGGAGAATGCCGATATACATGGACCAGATGATCAGGTTGATACCGGAAAGATTAAATATGTTTTCAACAAGTGCTTCCATTTGAGAACTCCTTTGTAAATAACGGTACTGTTATTGTAGCACGATTTGGGGTGCAATTGGTGAAATAACTGTGAAATTTCTGAAAAAATGAAAGATATTTTGAACTGAACAGACAGGGGTGATCTGCCATAGCGGTATTACAGGGGATTTTTCTTGATTTTAGCAAAGGGACGGGGGTAGAGTGCGGGGGTGGGGGCTACCTTTTGGATCTCCAGAATGACACGTCCGCCTGCATCACCCATGGTGAAGACACGCTTGCTCACCAGTTTGCCGCCCAATTTGGCGATGGCGTTCTTGGCTTCGGCAAGCTCGATCTCGCCGTCTGCTCCCTTGAGGGCGACGAATCGACCGCCCATCTTCACAAAGGGCAGGCAAAGCTCGCAGAGCATGGGGAGTCTTGCCACCGCGCGGGAAACCACCAGATCGTATTGCTGACGGTGCGAAGGAGTGTTTGCAACATCTTCTGCACGGACGGGCAAGGTGGTGATGGGAAGACTCAACGTATCTGCCATCTGCGCCACGAAACTCAGTTTCTTGGCGGTGGAGTCGAGAGCGAAATACTGACAATCGGGACGTGCGATAGCGAGGGGGAGGGTAGGAAACCCGCCTCCGCAGCCTACGTCCAAAATTTTCAGCGGTTTTTCGCCGATGTAAGGAGCGGCGGTGAGAGAATCTGCAAAATGGCGCAGAATCACACCCTCCATATCGGTGATGGCGGTGAGGTTGGTATGGCTGTTGAACTCTACTAATTTGGTGTAGAGGGTTTCAAACTGCATGGCGGCAGAGGGAGTGGCGTAGGGTTCCAATCCGTTGGCTTGCAGGGTTTGGGTGTAAATTTCAGAAAAAGTCATAGAAATAATGAATCTCTTTAATAATGTAGTTGAAATTTCTCGCCGAGCAAGTATTTGCTCGGCTATTTCCGAAGTTCTGGGAGGTGCAGGAACCTTCTTTCAAGAAGGTTCCTGCCGGGGTATGGGGCGGCGCCCCATAGGATGCTTATTTCAGCCAGACTAACAAAACGGAGATGTCGGCGGGGGATACACCCGAGATGCGGGAGGCTTGACCGACGGTGAGGGGACGGACAGCGTTCAGCTTTTGGCGTGCTTCCAAGCGAAGTCCCGAGATGGTGTTGTAGTCCACATCTTCAGGCAGTTTTTTGTCCTCCAACTTGGATTTGCGTGCCACCTCTGCAAGCTGGCGTTTGATGTAGCCGTCGTATTTGATGGCGATCTCAACCGAGCGGGTCACCGTATCGGGGAGAGTGGGACGCTCCGCATCGATGGATGCCAGATCGTTGTAGGTGATCTGGGGACGGCGGATGAGATCGGCAATGGATGCGCCTGTGGTGAGCGCGGGCAGATTCTTTTCGGCAAGCAGATTGTTTACCGCTTCGCCGGGAGCGATGTAGGTTTTGTTGCACCGCTGAATCTCGGCTTCGATCAGCGCTTGTTTTTCTTCATATTTTGCGAACCGATCCTCATCAATGAGTCCAACTCGTCTGCCGTGGGAGGTCAGTCTTGCGTCGGCGTTGTCCTGACGCAGAAGCAGGCGGTATTCACTGCGGGAGGTCATGATGCGGTAGGGCTCGGAGGTGCCCTTGGTCACCAAATCATCGATGAGGGTGCCGATGTAACTGCTGTCACGGGAAAGGATCAAGGGTTCGTCGCCGCGGAGTTTCAGGGCGGCGTTGATGCCTGCTACCAGACCTTGTGCGGCGGCTTCCTCGTAGCCCGATGTGCCGTTGAACTGACCTGCACCATACAGGCCGGGATGATCCTTGAACTCCAATGTGGCGAACAACTGAGTAGGATCAACGCAATCGTATTCGATGGCATAGGCGGTACGCATGACGATGGCGTTCTCAAAGCCTTCCAAGGAATGGAGCATTTCCATTTGTACATCCTCGGGGAGAGAAGACGAGAACCCTTGGAGATAGATCTCCTTGGTGTCGCCTCCGCAGGGCTCTGCGAAAAGCTGATGGCGATCCTTGTCGGCAAAACGCACCACCTTGTCCTCGATGGAGGGGCAGTAACGGGGGCCTGTACCTTGGATTACGCCGCCGTAGAGAGGAGAGCGGTGAAGATTGGCTTTGATGATCTCGTGGGTGCGTGTATTGGTGTATGCGATATGGCAAGGGATTTGAGAGAATCCCTTGTAGGTTTCGGGATTGGTACGGGTAGAGAAGGGAATGGGATCGTCTTCGCCCTCCTGCACCTCTAATTTGGAGTAGTCGATGGAATCGGCGTGGATACGGGGAGGTGTGCCGGTTTTGAAGCGCATGAGGGAGATGCCGGCAGCTTTCAGACTATCGGACAGTCCTTTTGCGGCGGTCATGCCGTCGGGTCCTGCCTCCTCTACCGCTTCACCGGTGATGGTACGGGCGGTGAGGTAAGTGCCGGTGGAAAGGATTACCGCGTCAGCTTGCCAATAGGCGCCGTATTGGGTGGTGAGACCGGTTACTCTGCCGTCTTCGCCAAAGGAAAGGGAGATGATCTGGGCTTGTCTGAGGGTGAGGTGGGGAGTGTTTTCCAGCACCTTTTTCATGTAATTACGGTACAGCTGACGATCCGCCTGTACGCGCTTGGAGTGAACGGCGGGGCCCTTACCCAAATTCAGGGTACGGGACTGCAAGGTGACCTGATCGGCAGCATAGCCCATCTCGCCGCCCAGTGCGTCGATTTCGTATACCAGATGGCCTTTGCCCGTTCCGCCGATTGCCGGATTGCAAGGCAGATTGCCTACTGCATCCAGGGACAGCGTGAACAGAATGGTGTCAAAGCCCATTCGTGCAGTTGCCAGCGCCGCTTCGATGCCTGCGTGTCCTGCGCCGACTACTGCAACTTGTGTTTTTCCTGCGTTATATGTTTGCATAATTTTTAGTTTAGGGGGCTTTTTGTAAAAAGCCCCCTAAGACCCCCAAAAACTTTTTGAGTCGGCGCAAATATTTGCGCCGTAGGATGGGCAGTTGCCCATTCAATGTAAGGAAGAATCCCATCAAAAACACATCCCGCAAAACAGCTTGCTGTTTTGCCCATAGAAAGTTCTTGAAGGGTTCGGGGGACTTCTTTCAAGAAGTCCCCCGACGGGGTTTGGGGCAGCGCCCCAAGCAAATTAGAATTCGGCGTTGCCGGTGGTACGGGGGAAGGATTCAACGTCACGGATGTTGGACATACCGGTAACGTACATAATCAGACGCTCGAAGCCCAGACCGAAGCCTGCGTGACGGGTGCCGCCGTACTTGCGGAGTTCGGCGTACCAGCCGTAGGTTTCCTTGTCCAGACCGAAGGTCTCGAAGGCACGGTCCAGATAATCGGGACGCTCCTCACGCTGAGAACCGCCGGTCAGCTCGCCGACGCCGGGAACCAGCAGGTCAACTGCCGCAACGGTCTTGTTGTCGTCGTTGAGACGCATATAGAATGCCTTGATTTCCTTGGGCCAGTTGGTAACGAATACGGGCTTGCCGAATACCTTTTCTGTGAGGTATCTTTCGTGCTCGGTCTGCAGGTCGTAGCCCCAGCCAACGGGATATTCAAACTTTTCGCCGCACTCGGAGAGCAGTTTTACTGCATCGGTGTAGGTGATTTCAGCGAAATCGTTGTTTACGATGTTTTCCAGACGAGCGATCAGACCCTTGTCCACGCGGAGGTTGAAGAATTCCAGCTCTGCTCTGCACTCGGTGAGCAGGCCGCGGATAACATACTTCAGCATAGCCTCAGCCAGCTCCATGTCGTCCTTCAGATCGGCAAATGCGATCTCGGGTTCCAGCATCCAGAACTCAGCCGCATGACGGGGAGTGTTGGAACGCTCTGCACGGAAGGTAGGACCGAAGGTGTAAACCTTACCGAATGCCATTGCGTAGGATTCTACGTTCAGCTGACCGGAAACGGTGAGGGATGCTTCCTTGCAGAAGAAATCCTGGGAGTAGTCGATGGTTCCGTCGGGATTGCGAAGAGGATTTTCCATGTCCAGGGTGGTAACACGGAACATATCGCCTGCGCCCTCACAGTCGGAGGTGGTGATCAGAGGAGTGTGCACATACACGAAGCCGTTTTCATGGAAGAAACGGTGAAGGATCTGCGCCGCAACGCTTCTCACGCGGAATACTGCGGAGAACAGGTTGGTACGGGGACGCAGATGGGGCTTGGTGCGGAGGAATTCCAGAGACTGACCCTTCTTCTGCATGGGGAAGTCGGGGGTAGATGCACCCTCGATCTCGATCTCGTCTGCTTTCAGCTCGAAGGGCTGCTTTGCATTGGGGGTCAGCTCGATCTTGCCCTTGATGATCAGCGCTGCACCAACATTCTGCTTAGCGATGACCTTGTAGTTGGAGAGCTTGGTGTCTTCAAATACAACCTGCAGATTGGGGAAGCAGGAGCCGTCGTTCAACTCGATGAAGCCGAATGCGTTGGATGCACGGATGGTTCTGCACCAACCGCAGACGGTGATCTCTTTGTCGGTAAATGCCTCGGGAGAGGCGAAAATTTCTTTGATGGTAATGCGATCCATAATAAAATATCCTTTCTCCTCAAAATCTTTGTTTTGAGGCAGAGAAATAGTTAGTTTGAGTAGCGATGAAAATTGCTGTTTTGATGATGAGTTAGTAATTGAGCGTAAATTGCGGATAATCCGCCGGAAAAGAACCAACCAATCAACGTAAGAAGACTGATTGCGTAAAATTCGTCCCATTCGGGAGTATTTCTACCGTATATGATCTCAATGACACAATATCCTATGAATAAAGTAATGAAGTTAATGTGGGGGATAACCGTTAACCAATGTTTGGCTAAAGGTACGTCTAAATCAAATTGCATGGTTATCATGTATAGGAGAAAAATTAACGCAGACCAGGTAAGCAATGCAATGAGAGTGTAGAAAAGAGCCGCAACGATATCATTGAAAAATGGGAGGAAATATGCGATAGACCACAAAAAGGTAATGATGCAGAGCGCTAATGTGGTAATGAATGACGCTTTGCGTAAAAAGGGGCGAATGCTGATAGAATAAGGGGTAATCAGGTTGACATACCATTTCCCAAATGCTTTGATATAGCGCATGGTATCCTCCTATAAACTATGTTACTTACTTAAGCAAGTTTCGTGCTTGGGTAACAATTGCCTTGGCGTCAATGCCCATGGTGGAACGAAGGGGTTGTCCCTGTACAGAGGGTGCAAAGGGATCATCGATGGCAACGATTCCAACGGGATTGTTGCATCCTCGTTGCAGTAGTGCTTCCCGGAGGAGCATGCCCATGCCGCCGGCTTTTACGCCTTCTTCCAACAATATGATTGGAAGCGAATTGCCGTTGACAAGGTTAGTGATTGCATCTGCGGGAGATGCGATGGGAAGCAATTGCTCCAGTAACACTACGGTGCAAGTGATATTCTCCTCGGCAAGGAGATTTCGTGCAATCAGCGCTTCGTCAAAAATTCGTCCGTAGGTCACGATCAGGAGATTGCTGTCGGTAATGCTTTCGCGGTCGGTACGATAAGGATAATCGCCGTAAGGGAAGTGCGTGGTGATGGAAGCGGTGGGCGACTGATTGGGGTAGCGGATGCAGGAGGGGTTGTCAGATGCAAGGGAATCGGTGAGGGCAAGATCCAAGGAAGTGAAATCCATGGGTGCCCACAGGGTCATGTTAGGAATCTGACCTAAAAAAGCTACATCAAATATACCGTGGTGGGTGGGACCGTCTCCTGCGGCGATTCCGGCGCGGTCGATGCAGACGGTAACGGGCAAATTTTGCAGAGCGATGTCATGGATGAGATTGTCGTATCCTCTTTGCAGGAAGGTGGAGTAGACCGTGAAGACCGGTTTCATTCCTTCTGCAGCAAGTCCTGCGGCAAAGACCAGGGCGTGCTCTTCTGCGATGCCTACATCGAAGAATCGATCAGGATAGCGTGCGGCAAAATCGGTAATGCCGCATCCCTCTGCCATTGCGGCGGTGATGGCGCAGATTTTAGGATCATCCTTTGCTTTTGCGCAAAGCAGACGTCCTATCTCGGCGGAGAAATTATAAGAAACGGGAGCGTTGCCCGGAAGAATACCATGATATTCATTTGGGGATTGCTCTGCGGGGGCGTAGCCCTTGCCTTTTACTGTTTTGATGTGCAAAATAGTAGCGGCGTGTTCGCTCCGCGCTTCCTTGAGTATATCCCGCAATGCAACGAAATCGTTTCCGTCTACGGGGCCGAGATAATAAAGCCCCATATCTTCGAAATAATTACTGTTAAAAAAGAAATTCTTAGCCGATTGTTTGATTTTGCGGATGCCGCGGAAGGTGGCTTCGCCAATCAGGGGAATTTTGCGGATCAATCGGCGAGTGAATTTTTTGGTCTTATGATAACCGGGGGAGCGGCGGAGTTTGGCAAGATGATCGGCAAACCGTCCGAGGTTTTTGGAAATAGACATCTCGTTCTCATTCAGTACAATGACTAAGGGGAGAGATTGATCTATATTATTCAAGGCTTCGTGGATCAGACCGCCGGTAAAGGCACCGTCTCCAACTACGGCAACGGTGAATGCGTCACGGCTCGCTAGTTTGTCGGCGTGGGCGAATCCCAGCGCGGCGGAAATTGAGGTGGAGGAGTGGCCGGCACCAAAGGAGTCGTAGGGAGATTCGCTGCGCTTGGTGAATCCGGAAAGACCGCCGGGCTTGCGAATGGTATCGAAGCGATCCTGTCTGCCGGTGAGCAACTTATGGACGTAGCATTGATGGCCTACATCTAAGATCAAGTGATCATCGGGAAAGTCAAAAACCTGATGCAGAGCAACGGTCAGTTCAACTACACCTAAGTTGGATGCCAAATGTCCGCCTGTTTCGGTAACGTGAGTCACCAGATAGGAGCGCAACTCGCCGCAGAGGCGAATAAGATCGTCATCGCTCAGCGCCTTCAGGTCGGCAGGCGATTGGATATGCTCCAGAATAGACTCGTTAAGTTCCATAATCGTATATCTCGTATATAATATATAATAAATGAAGATTTTCTAAGGCGCTACAAAAGGTAACACACATCTATTATACTCTACTTGCATTTGTTTGTCAACTGTTTTGAGAAAAAAGAAAGGATAAGATGTAAAAACCACAGGAAAAGGAAGCGCGTTAGGGCGAAATCAACATTGAATGATGAGGAAATGTGGGCGCGCTTGGGAGATATGACAAAGTGAAGAGAAAGGGAAAAAAGATTGAAAAAAGGGGTTGACAAATGAAAAAGGGTATGATATACTATGCAAGCCGTTGAGGAAACGACACAATAGAAAGTGCGGACGAGTGAGTCTGAGTGGTTTGAAGAAAAAGATCGAAAAAAGTTCGAAAAACTTTTGAAAAACCTCTTGACAAACGAAATCGAATGTGCTATACTATAAAAGTTGTTGGAAAACAACGGCGGCATACCTCGAAAGAGAATGGCAAGCGGTTCGAAAAAAGTTTAAAAACTTTTCAAAAACCTCTTGACAAACGAAAAGAGATGTGCTATACTATAAAAGTTGTCGGCTGAAACGACAACAGCCAACCAAAAGTGCTTCTCGAGCGGTTTGAAAAAAGTTTAAAAACTTTTCAAAAACCCCTTGACAAACAAAAAAGGTTGTGCTATAATAATCAGGCTGTCGCACAGAGCGATGGCGAGATAGAAACTTGGTCCTTGAAAATTGAACAACAAGACGAATTTGTACTAAGCAAAAAGATATGCATAATATCTTGGTAAGAACAAAACTCGTA
>JAZRIH010000154.1:0-2526 GCA_045645175.1 Eubacteriales bacterium
AGCAGGGGCGCCTCTTCACCTACTTGAGTACTTCTCCGTAGTTGCTCAAGTATTATAGCACACTTGACGGCAGATTGCAAGAGGGAATTTTGTAAACATTTTGTGAACGAAGGAATGATGCAACTTGACTTTCGATCGGATGCGTGGTATACTGAAGGCAAGAGCAGAATTCAAACTTGTCTTCATGGAAAGGAGTCTTTTATGAACGATTCGATTCAACAACCTCTGACCGTTTCCGATTATGCTGCAGAAGGGAACACCCCTCCCCAGCCTGCGGAACAGCCTCCGATGACCGAGGAGCCCATTGCTCCCCCTGCCAAAAAACGCCGTCGGATCTTGCCCTGGATCCTGATCCCCCTATGCTGCTTGCTGGCACTGGCCATTATCGGCGCAGGTGTGTTCGCCTTTTGGTATACCCGCCCTGAGGTAGTGCTGAAAGGCGGCGTGTACAACTATTTCAAGGGCGTTGCCGAAGAGTATCCCGTGTTTGATGTGATGGCAGATACTATCCAAAAGGGTAAGATCCAATTCGGCATCAGCGGCGAGGCTCTGGTGGGCGAGGGCAAAATGATCGAGAAGCCCCTGTCCTTCGATCTGTACTCCCATGTTGCCAAAAACAAGGCGATGATCAGACTGAGCTATGACGGAAAAGAGACTAGTATTTACCAAAACAACAAAGAGTTTCTGGTGGCAGGCGGATACGTAGGCGATTCTGTTTTGCGGGTAGAAGCAAAACAAATGTATCAGCAGTTTACCAATTCT
Source organism: Eubacteriales bacterium (assembly GCA_045645175.1). Taxonomy (GTDB): domain Bacteria; phylum Bacillota; class Clostridia; order Oscillospirales; family CAG-272; genus CAKSQF01. Next base: position 763 of record JAZRIH010000154.1, read on the forward strand.
GTGTTCGCTCCGTCCGCAGGGAATAGTTATGTATTTTCCTTGAACTCCTACGAAATGGAATCTCTGGAAGCGCTGTTGAATGAGCTGGAAGCTTCCATGGAGCCCTCCAAGGAGGAGCAGACCAATTACGTGGGCAAGTATCTGGATCTGGTGATCGATTCTCTGGAAAAGCATTCCACCGCTACTATGGAGCGGATCGACGGTGTGCAGACCAACACCTATGTGTTCACCCCCGATCAGCTGACCGCTTATGTAGATGAGATTTTTAAAGTGATCGAAGCCGACATGGAAGAGCTGAATTCCGATGCCTTGAAGGTAGATCTGTCGGCGCTGGGACAAGAAGGGGAGATGAACACCGAGGATCTCTTGAGCATGTGTAAGATCGCCCTCACCGAGCCCATCGAAGCCATGAAGCAGCATGGACAAACCGTCACTCTCACGGTGGTTACTGCCATGTATCCCCATGCATTGGAGCGCATCACCTACAGCGTGTCCCCCGTGGAGGATCGCTTCATCGCGGCGCCTACCTATGAGTTCATCGTGGACGAAGATCACAACACGCAGTTTACCCGTACCCGCTTTGACCAAGAAGATCTGAAGGTCTATTACGGTACGGAGGACGGATTGATCGAGTTCTATATTGAGCAGAAGGACATCTCAGCTCAGAAGATGGTTCGTACCGTAGACATAAATCTGGTTTACGACGATGAGCAAAGCTACAATCTGCGAATGGGATTTGAGATCCAAGGCGTTAAGCTGGAGTTTGCCTTCAGCGGTGCGATCCTGGCATCCAGCAAGGATTCCTTTGCTATAACGCTGGATAAATGCGGCATTTCGGTTTCTGCAAACGGCAGATCGGAAAGCTCAGAACTTCAATTTGGCCTGAGCATCAGCTTCTACGAGGGTGTTAAGATGCCCGAATTCCCCGAAGCCACCGCCGATTTCCTGTCCATGTCCATTGCAGACGTGACGGAGCTGGAGAAAAACAGCGATTTCAAAGCGGAAACGCTGGAAAAATGGTTGAAGGACTATTTGAAGCAGTACAGCGAAACAACGGAATAAGCAAGAGAAGGAAGGACATTGTCCTTCCTTCTCTTGTTGTTCATTTACGAATTGATTTCACACAGCCCGTTCTCGCGGATCACTGCACAAATGGTATCCACCGCGCCCTTGCAGGCATCGTAATCGGACGCCTCGGACATGACTCTGATCACCGGCTCGGTGCCGCTCTTGCGCAGGAGCACTCGTCCCAATCCGTTCAACTCTTCCTCGGCGCGTTTCACGCTCGCCTGTACTGCAGGATGATTCATCACCGCATCCTTGTCGGCAACCCGAAGGTTCACCAGCACTTGAGGGAACATCTGCATGGGTTCCGCCAATTTGGAGAGAGGTGCCTTCTGCTCCACCATGGCTTCCATGAGCATGATGGAGGTGAGGATGCCGTCGCCGGTGGTGGCATACTTGCGCAGGATAATGTGTCCCGATTGCTCGCCGCCCACCATGTGGTTGTTCTGCACCATGTTTTCGTACACGTAGCGGTCGCCCACCTTGGTGGTTTCGTAGCCTACGCCCAGCTCATCCAGCGCCTTGAACAGACCCATGTTGCTCATGACGGTGGCAACCACTTTTCCGCTGAACGCGCCGGTTTGGATGGCGTTTGCCGCAAAGATATAGAGGATGTGGTCGCCGTTGATCTCGTTGCCGTTTTCGTCTACCGCAAGGCAACGGTCGGCATCGCCGTCGTAGGCAAAGCCAACGTCCAGA
>JAZRIH010000155.1:0-9218 GCA_045645175.1 Eubacteriales bacterium
CAAACGCCGAAGTTTTCGCCCTCCTCTCGGGCTCTCCACCCACTTCCTTGGCTAAGCCTTTCCGTAAGTGTATTCCTGCGCCACAAGTATTTGTGGCGTTATTATAAAAGTTTTTGGAGTTCCAAGAACCTTTTTTCAAAAAAGGTTCTTGGTGGGATTCCAAAGGGCCAAGCCCTTTGGTCAATGCGCTGCGCCGATGATGTCGGACAGCGAGGTAATGCGATATTTTTCCATTACCGCAGGAAGTTCCTCTACCATCTTCTTTGCGATGAAGGGATCAACCAGGTTGGCCGCACCAATCTGAACGGCAGATGCACCTGCCATCATCATTTCGATGACGTCTTCAGTAGTGGTGATGCCTCCCATACCGATGATCGGAATATTTACTGCCTCGTAAACCTGATATACCATGCGCAGAGCCACGGGCATGATGGCAGAGCCGGAGAAACCGCCCATCTTGTTAGCAATCACGGGCTTCTGTCTGCGCAGATCAATGCGCATACCCAGCATGGTGTTGATCATGGAAATGCCGTCTGCGCCTGCTTCTTCGCAAGCCTTGGCAATGGATACAATGTCGGTGACATTGGGAGTCAGCTTGATATAGACGGGCTTGGTGGTAACCGCCTTCACAGCCTTGGTAACCGCAGCAGCAGATGCCGCATCGGTACCGAAGCTCATGCCGCCGCCGTGTACGTTGGGACAGGATACGTTTACCTCAATGATACCCACGATATCCTGCTTGTCCATCTCAGCACAGCATTTTACATATTCTTCAATAGAAAATCCGCTGACGTTAGCGATGATCTTCTTGTTGTATACTTCCTTCAGCTTGGGGAATTCCTCGGAAATTACCTTTTCAATGCCGGGATTCTGCAGACCTACTGCATTGATCATGCCGGCAGGACACTCTGCAATACGGGGAGTGGGGTTACCGAAACGGGGCTCCACAGTCGTACCCTTGCAGGAGAAGGTGCCCAGGCAGTTGATGTCATACAGCTCGGCAAATTCGTAGCCGTAGCCAAAGGTGCCGCTGGCAGGAATAATGGAATTATCCAGTTCCCAACCGCTGAGTTTAACCTTAGTGTTTACCATATAATTTCCCCCTTTTCCAGAACGGGTCCGTCTTTGCAGATTCTCTTGTTGCCGTATTTGGTCTTGCAGGAGCATCCCATGCAAGCACCGAAGCCGCATCCCATGCGCTCCTCAAAAGAGCACTGACCGTCTGCCTCGGTAGCGTTGTACAGCGCCTTCAGCATAGGCTCGGGACCGCAGGTATAGAAATAAGTGTACTCGCCGCAGACCTTCAGCGCATCGGTAACAAATCCCTTAACGCCCACAGAGCCGTCAGCAGTTGCGATGAAGACTTCAACGCCCAGCGCTTCAAACTGGTCCTTGTAGAAGATCTCCTCCGCTTTATTGAAACCAAGGATCACCTTGGGAGTCTTGCCTTCAGCCAGCAGTACCTTCGCCAGATGATAGAGGGGAGGTACACCTACACCGCCGCCGATGAGCAGAGGAGTGGTTCCGCTCTTGGAGGTGTCATAGCCGTTGCCCAGACCGGTGAGAATGTCCAGTTTGGTGCCTGCATTCATAGCAGACATTTTCGCAGTACCCTTGCCCACTACCTTGTAAACCAGGGTCAGAGTCTTTTCATCGTAATCGCAAACCGAGATGGGACGGCGCAGATACAGTCCATCCAGCTGAATATTCACAAACTGACCGGGCGCGGTGATGGCAGAAGTGTCGCCTGCGAGCACCATCTCAAATACATCCGCAGTCAGGGGTTTGTTGGAGAGTATTTCAAAAATTCCTTGTTTCATAGTGATTCCTTTCTTACACCGTTTCGCCTTTGCGATAAACGATCTTACCGTCTACCACGGTCATTTCACAGACACCGAAAAGCTTCATGCCCGTAAAGGGAGTCGCGCGTCCCATAGAGAGGAACTCATTGGGATCAACGGTGAATTCTTCGTTCAGATTCCATACGGTGAAATTTGCCTTTTCGCCTACGGCAAGATCAGTGCCGATGCCGAAACGCTTTTTCGCATTGTTATGAAGCAGATCCATCAGCTTGTCCATAGACAGCTTTCCGGTTTTTACAAAGTGGGTGTACATCACAGCAAATGCTGTTTCGATGCCTACCACACCCATGGCTGACTTTTCCAAGCCCTTGCCCTTCTCTTCTGCAGAGTGGGGAGCATGGTCGGTGGCGATCATGTCGATGGTGCCATCCAGAATGCCTTCTACCAGCGCATCACGGTCTTCACGGGAGCGAAGGGGAGGATTCATCTTGAAGCGTCCATCTTCTTGGAGATCTTCATCACAAAGCACCAGATAGTGGGGACCCGTTTCGCAGGTCACATCCACGCCTCTCGCCTTTGCCTCGCGAATAATGGCAACGCTCTCCTTGGTGGAGATATGGCAAACATGGTATGCGCATCCGATTTCTTCAACCAGTTTCAGATCTCGTGCAATCTGCATCCACTCGGACTCAGAGCAGATACCACGGTGTCCGTGGGCTTTGGCATATTCACCGTCATGGATATAGCCGCCACGGAGCAGTTCGTTCACCTCACAATGGGCAACGATCATCTTGTTCAGTCGCTTTGCCTCGATCATCGCCGCACGCATCATCTCATCCGATTGCACACCGCGTCCGTCATCGGAGAAGGCAATTACATTGGGGGCCATGCCGTCCAGATCGGCAAGCTCTTCGCCCTTCTGACCCACAGTGATGGAACCATAGGGATGAACACGAATCAGGGCGCCGTCACGAATGAGGGAAAGCTGCTGATCCAGATGCTCAACGCTGTCGGGCACGGGATTCAGGTTCGGCATGGTGCAGACATCGCCGTAACCGCCTCTTGCCGCAGCCTTGGAGCCACTGACAATGGTTTCTTTATAAGAAAAACCCGGCTCTCTAAAATGCACGTGCACATCAGAAAAAGTCGGGAATATAACAAAATTTTGAAAATCAAAAGTAGAGGGCATCATTGCACTGCCCGCGTTGGTTTCTTCAATGGAAGTGACAACACCCTCGCAAACGGTAATCTCAGCGGGGGTAAGGGAGCCGTTTTGATATACGGCGGAATGTACAAACTTAGCGTTCAACATAGTGGCCTCCTATCAGATCCTATTTCTAATAGTATACCATAGGGGGCTTTTTTTGTCAATCGATTTTCTGCCGAAAAAGCGAAAAAATCACTTTTTCCCATTGGCGGATATGACAAGTGAGCAATCCCCCGATTCTGATGAATCGGGGGATTGGAACTATTCAGTTGATCAAATTCCCGAGAAATCGTACTCGCCGCCGATGACGGGAGCCTCATAAACCTTGATAAACTTTCCGTTTTCCACCACAAAGCCATAGGTAGCGTATCCTTCGTAGTAGATCTGATCGTTCTCTACATACTGCAGGATAGTCGCCAGCTTGGGAGTATTTTCAGGCGTATGACAGCCGAAATAGCTGTTGGGCATGAGTACCATGGGTGCGGCGATCATGGGGTATAATGTATTCAAGTAGTTGAAGCAATGATGAGCTACCTGCACCACATCCGATTTCCAAACGCTTGCGGGGAAGGTATTAGCCATGATGCGCTCTGCTTCCACATTGGTGTCACCCAACAAAAGCACGGTCTGACCGTCAATGGTAAAGCGCACGATGGAAGAAGTGCAGTTGTAATCCCGCAGAGGGAATCTCACCTTTTCACCGTTATTGGCCGCATCTGCAAACTGCATCTCCCCAATGGCATCCTCATGGGTGTAGAGCACCTCGATACCCAGATTGGACAGACTAAACTTCTGACCGCTGTGGAGCTTCAGGAATTTCACAGCAGGATAGTACTTACGAATCATCGCTTTGACGGTAGTGGTATTATCGTCATAGCCTCTGTTGTGAACCTGATAAGAGGGGATGTTATACATCACGCGCTGCAGATCCAGTTCATTATGATAGCGGTTGCACAGCTTAGCCATCAGGGTAACATGGTCGCCGTGTGCGTGGGTCATGTACCAGGTAGCGATACGGATCTTTTCGCCTGCCTCGGTACCGGTAATCTGATGCAGGAACGCCATCAGACCTTCGGTCGCTTCCTTGGAAGACTGGGTCAGGTGTCCGCTGTCTACCATCACCAGGCTATTGTCCGACAGACGGACGATGTACAGCATACCGCAGTTAACCGTCTTATTGGTTACCTGATTGTTGGGGTCATAGTACAGACCGTACTGATAGATGATGGTCTGCTTGTCACCCGTTGTATCGTAGGCAAATTCAGACAGCACCACGCCTGCGCGGTCTTCGGATACACGCATCTCCTTCTTCGGTCCCATATAGGCGATATGATATGCCAGACCGTCCTTGGAAAACTCGGCGTACTGATTCTCGCCCAGCGTATTTTCCATCATTTTGGTATAGCCTGCCGCCTGCAGCTGATCCAGATATGCAGTATAATCGGTTTCTTCAAGGCCAGTAATCATCTGCATACGGGAATATTCATCGGTTTCTTTTTCAATATCGTCCGCAAGTCCGGAACCGGAATTGTAATATCCTTTCAAAAGAGAGCCGTTGAGGGGCGCAGGACAAGTTAATTCCCAATCATTTCTTCTCAAATCGGTAAGCGTTTTAGTCATCAAACTACCTCCTTGCGCTTTTGCGCAAACATTTTTGAATATATATTTCCACTACTATAGACCAAGCAGCGATGAAGACTTGTTTTACCTTCAAGTTTGAAGGATCAACGTGATGGCTATTCGGAATCAATCGCTCGAGCGGTTTCTGAATTCCTCAAAAGGATCTCCCTCATATTCTCGCTCAGGGAGGATCTCCAAGGACTCTACTGCCCGACGTGCACGGGAAATATGCCAAATCAGAAGAGCATGAAGCAGCAAATTGGCAATGGCAACGAAATCACGAATACCGCTCTCACCAAACAAAATCACGGGATTCCACAGCCATGCCGCCACCATACAGATCACATCCAGCCACAACAGCAGGAAGACCGCCAAACGGATGGCATTGTGCTTTTTCCAAAAGTAATTTGCCACAAGCAATCCCACGGGAAGCAAAAGTGCTACGGGAAGCATCCAACCAGTGGAGCCTTGATCGGGATGCAGAAAGCGGAACATCATCAAGAGATCTGCCGTGGTGGAGGACAGAGGAAGGCGGTAGCGCACATTGCCGTAGAGCAACACCAAATTCAAGATCGCTGCTACTGTCCAAACCAACAGCAAGATCCGTCCCAGCAAAATTCGCTTGGTCATCAGTTTTCGCCGTGCTTCCAGCGCACGATTGACCTTTTCACTACGAGAATCGCTCATTGTTCTGCCTCCTTGTTTGTGTCAGTCTCTGCATTGTCCTGTTGAGCCCCTTTCATCTTCGCCGACAGATCGGCAACCGAGGGGAATTTTCCGCTTTCCATGGGCTTCGCCATTAGGCTGTCCCATTCCACCGCTGAAGGACGGGGAACGGGAACATACACCGCTTGTGCCGGTGCAGCCATTACTTGTTTCTCGTTTTTCAACACAGGATGGGTGCGTCTGACCAGCAAGATTGCCATTGCACCGATTCCCACCAATGCCATCACCATATAAACATCATTCATGATTACATTAAATCGCATTTGCGCCGCCTCTGACCACTTGGAGCTATCAATCATCGCAAGCAGACTAACCGCATTGAATCCTGCGTGAAGCGCAATGGAAGGAAGCACCGAATCGTACGCAAAATAGAAGCATGCCATGACTGTGCCCAACAGCGCCGCATAAATAACCTGCACGAAATGCTGATGGATCACTCCAAACAGCAAGCTGCTCACCAGAATGGCTACCCAACGAGGAGCTCCCTTGGAAAGATTGCCTGCTATAAAATGACGGAAGATCAGTTCCTCCACTAAGGGCGCACCTACCACACCTGCCAACGTATACAGGATGATCTGACTCATGTTATAGGTCATATCCATGGTCTGATTGTAGTCTTCTATGATTTCGGGGAAGAAATAACCCACCCAACCCATCAAAAAGCCCAGCACACAGCTCAGTCCAATGCCTGCGATAAAGGCTATGGGGATGGTTTCCCCTCTGGTTTTTCTTGCACCCATTCCATGGAAATAGCGTTTGCCCCGTGTTAAAACGATCACCGACAGGGACAGCACTACCACCAGATCCAGCAGGACCATCAGCAGATTGGAATGATTGTTAAATGCCGCTTCGGCAGATGCCTCATCAGGACTGATCGCCATAAAGTATATGGATGCACCGAACCAAAAGGTCCAATGGATCCCTTCATACAACAGAAAGTACAACAGTGCTTTAATAATATTTCCCCACCGCTTTTCTTGGGTAGGATAAGGTTGAATCGTTGTCATTTACGCCTCCGACAGGGATCCATCGATCTGATTTTCCCTATCATTCTATAATTATTGCTTATTTTTTCTTCTTGAAGATCAGCTTCTTCTGCACGATATAGTTGAACAGGAAGAAGAACGCTTCACAAATGAGATTCGCAAGCCAAAGAGGAACAAAGCTGAGCACCATTACGCCCACAACCTTGCCGATCAGCACTACTCCCGCAAGAGAGTAATATTGAAGCATTGCCGACCAAAGTCCTTCTGACTTTTGAAATACCAACAATCGATTCAGATGGAAATTGGTTTGAGAGCTGCACACCCATGCCAAAATCTTGGCTATTCCTCGGCTCAGTTGCTTCCCCAAGGGAAGCAGCGGTGCGATCGCCAAAAGCAAAACGTAATCGATCAAAAAAGCGACCACGGCAGAAAACAGGAATTTCAGAGAGGTGGAGTGCATAAAAATACCCCATGCACCGAAAAAGCTATTCTTAAACGTCGCAGGCGAATTTCCATTCACCATTAACTGTGGAGTCTGCGAAGACAGGTCGGTCACCTTTACTTCCTCTGCCACTGCCGCCTGCAACACAACGGTATCGTACTCCGCGCCCTTTTCTTTCACCGAAGCAAGGAGCGATGCCATCTTTTTACTGTATCCACGCAATGCACACCAAGGCGTACGTCTGCTGCCGGTGGTAAAGGTCATCAAAATCTTAAACAGACCGCCAAACCAAAACGGCGATTTACAGTTTATACCGCCGTCCACAAAATCTGCACCTTCTTGCAGCCGGTTGGCAATCTCGTTAGCGCGACTATAGTGGGTTTCATCCAGATCGCCGTCAGGGAGCGTGATGACACCGTCCGCACCCAACACATCAAAGGCATAAGCAAAGGCGCGTTTCAATCGCTGACCTCTTCCCTTCTCCGAGGAAGAAATAAAATAGTCACCGCTTCGCAGATTGCCCGGGCATTCCTCCGCTACGCAAACAACCGGAAAGGACAGGGGTGCAAGGGTGCGCTGCCCATCCACAGAAATATATACAATCATAAGATCCTCGTTTTTACGTCAGGGGATACTCCCCCCATTATCTATGGTACTATTGTAACTGAACATTATGAAAAAATTGTGAATAGGTAGATTTTTTTTGAAAAATATTTGACATTTAGCACAAATTGTGCTATGATGATAAAAGACCAAGCTGTACTGTCGCGCGGTATGTCGCCGAAAGGTATTACCGTGAGGAAAGTCCGGGCTTCACAGGGCAGGATAACGGATAACGTCCGCCGAGGGTGACCTCCGGGAAAGTGCAACAGAAAAGAACCGCCTATCGCATGGTAGGTAAGGATGAAAAGGCGAGGTAAGAGCTCACCGGCAGTCTGGTAACAGCCTGCAAGTGTAAACCCTATCCGAAGCAACACCCAATGGGAGATGTTGGCCCGACAGACCGATCCCACGGGTGGCACAGAGCTTGTCGGTAACGGCAAGACAAGATAGATGACAGTAACAGAGCAATCTGAACAGAACCCGGCTTACAAGCTTCGGTCTATTTAGTTCCCCCTTTCGAGGGGGAACTACTTGATATTTCGCTAATAAAAAAGATTTCCCGCCAAACAACCCGGTTGTTTGGCTTATAAAAGTTCTTGAGGGGGCGTGGGGGAACTTCTTACCAGAAGTTTCCCCACAAAAAACTATGTCCTATTCTATTCTCCTTGCGCCCATGGCAGGGATCACCGACCACTCATTTCGTGTGCTGTGTCATCGCATGGGATGCGATCGCACCGTTTCGGAGATGATCTCCGCCAAGGCGATCCACTATAAAGACGAAAAAACAGCGACCCTCGCCCGTATCCGTGCCGACGAAGGTCCTGTAGTTTTGCAGATTTTCGGCAGAGAACCGGAGATCATGGCAGAAGCCGCCGATCTTCTCACTCGAAATGCATATCACGGCTGTCAGAGCGAAGCCGCACCCGTAGGTATCGACATCAACATGGGCTGTCCCATGAAAAAGATCGTCACCAACGGCGAAGGCTCTGCGCTGATGAAAGAGCCCATGCAGATCGAAAAGATCGTCCGCGCCGTCAAGAGCGCTACCCCTCTCCCCGTGAGCGTCAAAATCCGCACCGGTTGGGATGCCGGCTCCATTAACGCCGTCGAATGTGCTCTTGCCGCCCAAGCAGGCGGTGCCGATCTTATCGCCGTCCATGGACGTACCCGTGAACAGCTCTACCGTCCTCCTATCGATCATGACACCATCCGTGCCGTCAAAAGTGCGGTAAAGGTCCCCGTCATCGCCAACGGCGGCATCGACTCCCCCGAGTCGGCACAAGCGATGCTGGAAATCACCCAAGCCGACGGCGTTATGATCGGGCAAGCGGCGGAAGGCAATCCTTGGCTGTTTGCACGGCTTGCCGCCCATCGGGATAATCTCCCCTACACGCCCCCCACTTGGGAGGAGCGCATGACCCTCGCCATGGAACACATCCGTCTTTTGGTGGAAGATAAGGGCGAGTTCATCGGCATTCGCGAGGCGCGCCGTCACATGGGACACCATTGCAAGGGAATGCCCGGGGCAACCACCTTCCGCGATGCGGCTTGCAAAGCCGAAACTGAAGCAGAGATGCTTGGCATCATCGAGGAATTCATGCGTTATCTCGCTGAGAGATAAACCAATCCATAGACCATCCGCAAAATAACGCAGTTATTTTGCCATTATAAAAGTTCTTGAAGGAGTTTGAGGGAACTTCTTGCAAGAAGTTCCCTCAAGAATTTTTCTTATGCGATCATCCGGTATTTTAATGCACATTTCCACACTTCCCGGCAAATACGGCTGCGGAGCATTCGGCAAAGAAGCCTACGATTTTGTAGATTTCCTTTTT
>JAZRIH010000156.1:0-14371 GCA_045645175.1 Eubacteriales bacterium
AGAAACGCGAAGGTTATAAACGCTCGGTAGCACTCTCCAATGAAATGGGACTCTATCGACAGGATTATTGCGGATGCGAATTTTCTCTCCGCGATGCAAGAAAAACTAACGAATAAGGTATTTAGCTATGAAACATATTAAAGCCGGTTACGTATATCATTACGAACTGAAAAATTTCACCGCAGAGGATGCTAATCGTTTGGATGTGATCAATATCGCATTCGGTCTTTTGAAGGATGGCGAGGTTTACTTCCCCTATCCTGATACCCTCACCGAGCTTCCTCGTATCAAATCCTATAATCCCAATCTGCGCATGGTAATCTCCGTAGGCGGTTGGGGTGCAGGTGGATTCTCTCCCGCTGCCGCTACCGCTGAAGGCCGCAAAAAGTTTGCCGATTCCTGTCTGGCACTTGCCGAGAAGTGGAATCTGGACGGCATGGACATTGACTGGGAATATCCCGGTCTGGATTGGGCAGGCATTGAGGCTTCCCCCGATGACAAGGTCAACTATACCTTGCTTCTGCAGGCTGTCCGCGATGCCTTCAACGCAGCAGGACACACCGATTGGATGCTCACCGTAGCAGTTGGTTGTGACCGTTACTTCACGCAGAACACAGAGATGGATAAGGTAGCAAAGATTCTCGACTACGTATCCCTCATGACCTACGATATGCGCGGATGCGGCGAGCCCTTCACCGGTCACCACACCAATCTGCTTCCCTATGCCGATTCGGAGAACAATCCCCGCGGTAAGCGTTCCGTGCTTCACGCAGTAAAGGTTTACGAAGAAGCAGGTGTGCCTCGTGAAAAGCTGGTTGTTGGTATTGCATTCTACTCCCGTTGGTGGAATGACGTGACTGAAGCGGGCGAGAAGAACGGGCTGCGTGTGAGAGCCGGTGCAGGCGAATACGGTCCTTGGTACCATGAGATTCTAGAGAAGTACATGGGCAAGGGCGATTTCAAGGAATACTGGGATGAAGATTGCAAGGCTCCCTATCTCTTTGACGGCAAGACTTTCATTTCCTATGACAACGAGCGTTCCATTAGTGAAAAGTGCAAGTTTGTTAAGGAAAACGGACTCTTGGGCGTCATGTACTGGGAACATTCCTGCGATTCTACCAGAACTCTGCTGCAGGCAATGTATGATAATATGAAAGACTAAAGAAAATCGGTCAGGGCGAGAGCCTTGACCGATTTTTATGTATGAGTGTAAAAACGCCATTGCGAAAGCAATGGCGTTAAGTGGGTTATTCGGGTTTTACATCACCGTTAATCAAGTTAGACAGCAAGCATTGAATCCGTTCTCCAAGATCGGTAAGCGCCGACAATTTGTCCTCAGGATCAAGCTCCGTACAAGCTCGACAAGTCATAAGATCTCTAAAACTCTTTTGAATCACATCTGCTTTGACCGCAAACATTTCAGCATTCACGATATCATTATAGATTCGCTCATAAAAAGAAATCATTTGCTGATTCGTCGTTTCACGACATCTGACGATCTCCGCAATCGCGCTTGCTTTTGCTTGAGCTCCAACATCACCAGGCGAACCGGGATGTCCCGTACCATGGCAAGGAATTTCAGATAGCGTCGACAGTGCATTATTTAAGTAAGCTGTTTCACTTCTAAGCTGACCAATTGCATCAAATATATCTTTTACTGTGAGAGTTTTCTTTTCTTCCATTTTGTTTTCCTCCAAATTATCATTGATGGTATCCGGAGGGCACGCAAGGCATATGGTATGTTCATCTATGAAGCGCGCCCTGCCGTTTTTTACAAGACCTTTCGCCCGTTTGGGGTAGGTCGCCTCATATTCGTTTCCTTGCTCGTCAATTACACGCACATTTTTTTCCATGGGTGTCATCCCCTTGTATTGATTTGCAATTCGTGAATTTCGTTTTTTGTTATGGGTGTCTTCCCCGTTCACGTTTATAGTATAACATAAATAGAAAAAGTTGTCAAGAGAGGATAAAAAAATCAAGGCATAAGCCTTGATTTTTTTGATTAACCAATATATCCGATCAGGACCTTCAAGGTGTTCAGCACACCGTCCTTATGAGAACGCTCGTAGCCGTGGGATGCGTACACGCCAGAACCGATCAGACCATGCTTGATATCCCAGCCTGCATGGAGAGTTGCTTCTACGTCGGAACCGTAGTGAGGGTAAATGTCTACCGCATAATCTGCGCCCATCTTCTCTGCGGCATTGATCAGACCGGTAACTACCTCATAGTTGTAAGGTCCGCCGCTGTCTTTTGCACAGATAGATACCATCTTTTCGGTGCAAGCGAGAGAACCGCCCACACAACCCATATCCACCGACAGACCTTCGGTAACACCTGCGGGTACAGATGCGGAGCCGCCATGACCGATTTCCTCATACACGGTAACGTGACCATAGACGTGGCGATCAGGGGTAATGCCCTCATCCTTCAGATACTTGGCATAACCCAGCAGGATTGCAACGGAGAGTTTATCGTCCAAGAAACGGCTCTTGATGAAGCCGGTATCGGTGATCTTGAGGCGAGGCTCCACGCAAACGATATCGCCTACACGAATGCCCAGTTTCTTGGCATCACCTGCGGAGTTTACATCTTCATCCAATACTACTTCGATATTGTCGAAACTACGCATGGTGGAATTATAGCCGCCATTGACATGAACAGATGCATTGGACAGCTGGATGGTACCGGTATAAATCTTGCCGCTACGGGTAACCACACGAACGTCCTCAGTTTCGATATTGTGAGGGGACAGACCACCCAGAGGAGTCATTTTCAGTCTGCCATTACCCTTGATCTCCACGACCATTGCGCCCAAGGTATCCAAGTGAGTTTCCACCAAAATGCCGTTTTCGGGCTTACCGCCAAGATCAACCAGCACGCCGCCCTTAACGGTACGGGTTACCTCATAGCCGAGTTTGGCAAATTCTTCTGCAACTGCCTTCGCCGCATTTTCGGTATATCCGGTGGGAGAGTCGATTGCCATAATGGTTTTCAGCTGTTCCAAAATGAAATCAACGTATGAATTGAGTTTAGTATTATCCATGATAGATCTCCTGTATGTTTCAATTTGCATCAGTATAGCATAATATTTAATATTTTGCAATAGATTCCGCAAAAAACACTTGCAATCCGAGAAAATTTATTGTACAATAAGTACAGAAGATTTAAGATCGTGAAAGGAGTAAACCAATGACACTTACCGAACAATATGCACGACTGAAAACACGGGTGGGCGGTAACCGCGAGAAATTCGGCTACGAAGAAACTTTCGGTCAGCCTCGAGAGGAAATGATGCGGATCACACCTCCCTCTCCCATGATTCGCAGAATCCTTGCGGAGATCGAGTTTTCTATCAATCTTTCGGCAGAAAACGAAGGCAAATTTGATTCTTACATTCAAAACGCGCTGGATTATCTGAGCAAACAAATGGAGCTTGACGGCGTTCTGACTAACAGCGTTTGCCAAACAGCGGAGGAAATGCTTCTTCCCATTGCACCGTATGCAAAGGAGTATAAGCTAATCCTTGCAGGTCACGCTCACATTGACATGAACTGGATGTGGGCTTGGCACGAAACAGTAGCGGCTACTCTTGCAACCTTCCGCACAATGCTGACGATCATCAAGGAATATCCCGAGTTCTGCTTCTCCCAATCTCAGAGTGCGGTGTACAAGATCGTAGAAGATTTTGAGCCCGAAATGATGGAAGAAATCAAAGCTCGCATCGCAGAGGGCAGATGGGAGATCACCTCGTCTGCATGGGTTGAAACTGATAAGAATATGCCTTCCACTGAATCGCTGATCCGTCACATCAAGTATTCCAAGAACTATTTGCAGGATACTTGGGGCATCGATCCCGATAAACTGGAGGTTGACTTCTCCCCCGATACCTTCGGTCACAGCGGCAATATTCCCGAGATCAACACGGCAGGCGGCGTAAAGTATTATTATCATTGCCGCGGACTTAGTGGCAAACAGGCACTCTACCGTTGGCGCGGTCCTTCGGGCAAAGAACTCCTTTGCTACCGTGAGCAGCATTGGTACAATAGCGGTATCACCCCGAAGATCGGTATCACTGCCATCGATATTTCCAAGCGAAGCGGTGGCCTGAAAACCGGTCTGATTGTTTACGGCGTTGGCGACCACGGCGGCGGTCCTACCAGACGAGATGTGGAAACTGCTATCGAGATGATGAATTGGCCTATCTTCCCCAAAATCAAATTCGGTACCTTCCACGAGTATTTCCATGAGGCTGAAGCTGTTCGTGATCAGGTTCCGCTGGTGGATCATGAACTGAATTTCTTACTTACCGGTTGTTATACCACCCAATCCCGTTTGAAATTAGGTAACCGTCAATGCGAAGCTGCTTTCTCGGATGCAGAAACTCTTTCCGCACTTGCCGCAACTGAGGTTGGCTCCCCCTTCCACGGTGATCGTCTGGAGCGTGCCTTCCGAGATGTGCTGTTCACTCACTTCCACGATATTCTTACCGGATCTTGTGTACAGGACAGCCGTGAGCACGCAATGGGATTGTTCTCCAACTCCATCGCAGTCGCAAACCACGAATATCTCCTTGCCATGAATGCGATCTCTGCTGCAACTGATACTTCCATGATCGTGACTGAAAAGAGTCCCACTTCCCAAGCGGAAGGCGCGGGCGTAGGCTACGGTCTGGAGAATTTCAGCGGAAAACCCGCGCCCGAAGTTGGCGGAGGCTTGGTTCGTTTGTGGACTGTATTCAATCCCACTGCCGTTGACAAAGATGAAGCGGTCGAGATCACTGTATGGGACTATCCCGGAGACCTGCGCAGACTTGCTGTGTCGGATGCTAATGGTAATCCTTTGGAATTCCAATCCTTGAATTTCCGTCCCGAAACCTACTGGGATCACAAATTCTTCCGCATTTTAGTGAAAGTAAAAGTCCCTGCATTCGGTTATACCACCGTTGTGCTTCGTCAGAAGGAATACGAGGGTCGCTATCCCTTCTTCCTGCAAAACGAAAACCGTACCCAACGTCCCTACCAGAATCCCGTTCTGGATAATGGCATTATCCGGGCAGAGTTCGATTTCAGAAACGGTAATCTGATTTCCTTGAAATCTTTGGCTGACGGTAAGGAATATATCAAGAGCGGCGAGTTTGCAGGTGTACGATTGATCACTACTGAAAAGCGCTCCTCCAATGCATGGAATATTGGTCGCTATCTCAAGGAAGAACCTCTGACCGAGTTTACCGAAGTTTCTTCCTTTGGCGGACATCTCCGTCAGGGAGTAAAGGTGGTAGGCAAAATTTTGAACTCCACCGTTACGGCTGAAATCTCACTTCACAAGGGCGCATCTTCTTTGAAGGTAACGCTGACCGTTGACTGGAACGAAGTAGGCGGAGAGACAGTACCCGTTTTGGTGTACGCACTTCCCCTCTCCTACACACCCGAAAACTATCTCTACGATATTCCCGCAGGTACTGAAGTGCGTCCTCCTATGGAACAGGAAGTTTGCGGCAACAGCTTTGCGCTGGCACTGTCGGGTGATGAGAAATCTGCCGGTATTGTATCGACTTGCAAATACGGTTACCGCGGCAGAGCGAATGGCACGCTGATCTCTACCCTGATCAATACCGCTACCTCTCCCGATAAATACCCCGAACGTGGTATTCATAAGATCAACTTCTACGTAGGTGTATTTGACAGCACTCCCAAGGCAATGAAGGAAAGCGCAGAGTCGCTGCTGCATCCGCTGACCTATGTATCCACCACCTCTCATGAAGGTAACCTCAAGCCTGATGGTCAGTTCTTTAGTTGGAACGCTGACGGTGCGGTAATCTCCGCGGTGAGCAGAAGCGATGATGGAAAGGGATTACTCGTCAGATTGATCTCTCATTCCAAGGAAGAGTCCGCATTCACGCTGACCTTTAATCGTACGCCCGCGCGTGCGGTTTGCGTGGATTATCTTGACCGTCCTGTGGATGGAATGCTGACAATTGACGGCTGTACTGTGAGTGGCACCATTGCACCTGCACAGGTACAGACAATCTTGGTTGAATTTTAATTATAATCATTAAAAGGAGGAGCGTTTGCTCCTCCTTTTAATAACGAAAATTTATGAATCTTATTTAGATGCTTGCACTTTCAGATTATTTGTGCTATAATCGTAGATACTATACTAAAAAAGGAATTCTGTACTATGGTTGATCCTCTTACTCTCTTTGAAAGCGTATTACGGCTCTTTCTGCTGATGATCCCCGGTTATCTTTTGCGCAAATGCAAAGTTGGCGGAGAAACACTTCCCCGAGATCTGTCCAACATCATTCTCTATGTGGCACAGCCTGCCATGATCGTAGCCGCGTTTGTCCGTGACTTTGACAAGGACGTTGCTATTAATGCCGCCGGTGTCTTGGTCTTCTCTTTCATTGCCCACACAATTTTCTATCTCCTTGCCAAGCTGTTCTTCCGTGGCGCACCTCACGAGATTGCCAAGATCTATCGCTTCGGCGTCATCTTCTCCAATGCGGGCTATATGGGAATCCCTCTCATCATGGCGATTTTCAGTGATTCTGCCGCTATTTATGCGTCCGTCTATATCATCGCCTTCAACTTCTTCACCTGGTCGCTGGGATGTCTGATTTACAGCGAGGACAAGTCCTACATCTCTCCCAGAAAGATGTTTATCAATCCCGCAACGATTCCGATTTATATCGGAATTATCGTGTTCCTGCTCCCTATCAATCAGTATATCCCCAGCGTTGTAGTAGATGCGCTGGACAAATTCAGCGGAGTGGTTGCCCCTATTTCCATGCTGCTCATCGGTATGCTTTTGGCAGATGTAAAGCTAAAAACCGCCCTTATCGACCGCTATTTGTGGGAAGCACTTGCAGTGCGTCTGCTCCTGTTCCCTACCTTGATCTGGGGTGTGGTAAAGTTGGTTTCTCTTACCGGAATCTACAACAGCGAGATCGCAACAGCCGTTACCCTGATCTGTGCGGCGACTCCCTCTGCGGCGGCAACCGGTATGTTTGCCACTAAGTTCGGTTGCGATACCCAGACGGCAAGTAAATTTGTATCGATCAGTACCATTTTCTCCATTCTGACCATGCCTATCGTGGCATTGCTTTTGAAGATTTGAGTCGCTGATAACACAAAAAACTCTCGGCAATTGATGCCGAGAGTTTTTTTATTTAAGAATGATTGCGAAACTCTTCTACAATTTCCAGCAGAATCTTGGTTGCGTTTTCCAGTCCCTCAACAGTCGCATGCTCATAAGGGCCGTGGAATGCGTAACCGCCGGTGCCCAGATTGGGGCAAGGCAGACCCATGAAGGAGAGACGTGCGCCGTCGGTACCGCCTCGAATGGGAGGCTCAATAGGAGTCAGACCCACTCTGCAAATGGCATTCTTTGCGTAGTCGATGATAAACTCGCAAGGAAGGATCATTTCCTTCATATTGCGATAGGAATCGGTGATGGTCAGTTTTACAGTTCCTTCACCGTAGCGCTCATTGAGAATCTTCGCCGCTTGAACCATAATATCTTTACGGGAATCGAAACGGGGAGCAGAATGATCACGGATGATATAAACCAACTTCGCTTTTTCTACCGCACCTTCCATTTCACAAAGATGGAAAAAGCCTTCGTAACCGTCCGTATGACGGGGAGTCTCGGCAGAGGGAAGCATTGCGGCATATTCCATTGCCACCAATGCAGCGTTGATCATCGTATTCTTTGCAGAGCCGGGATGAACATTGAAGCCCTCGAACTCAACTACTGCCGCTGCGGCATTGAAGTTTTCCCATTCGATATCGCCTGCTTCGCCACCGTCAACGGTGTAGGCATATTCCGCGCCAAAGCCCGCTACGTCAAAGAAATCTGCACCATAGCCGACCTCTTCATCAGGAGTGAAGCCGATGCAAATCTTTCCGTGAGGTCTTCCCTCTTTGATGAGAATCTCGGCAAGAGTCATGATTTCGGCAACGCCTGCCTTATCATCAGCGCCAAGAAGAGTGGTACCATCGGTAGTGATGAGAGTACGTCCTGCTAATTCGGGCAGATGAGGAAAATCGGATACGCGCAAAACACGTCCGCTCTCGCCCAGCACAACGTCCTTGCCGTCGTAGTTGGGATTGATCTGAGGATTTACGTTTTCGCCTGCAAAATCGGGAGCAGTATCCATGTGAGCGATAAATCCAAGTGCAGGAACATTCTCACAGCCTTCGGTAGCGGGAATGGTAGCATAAACATAGCCTTTGTCAGAAAGACGCACGTCAGATGCACCGATGGCGGTCAGTTCGTCTGCAAGGAGTTTGGCCAGATTCCATTGACAAGGAGAAGAGGGAGTAACACCAGAATCATCATCCGACTGGGTATTGATCTTGATATAATTTAAGAAACGTTCGGTTACGGTCATAAATAAATCCTTTCGTATGGTAATATAGACGCACAAAACCGATTATTTGGTGCCGGTAGAACCAAATCCGCCTGCACCGCGTGCGGTGTCGGAAAGTTCATCGGCTTCAATAAAAGAGGCAGTAATGTAAGGAGTGATCACCAGCTGAGCGATACGCTCTGATCCGCTGACAGTTTGAGGGATCGTGCCGTGATTGTGAAGTGCAACCATTACTTCTCCACGGTAGTCGCAGTCAATGACCCCTACTTTATTGGCAGGGGCAAGTCCTTTTTTAGAAGCAAGTCCGCTGCGTGCGTAGATCAGACCTGCATAGCCGATAGGAAGCTCCAAAGCGATACCCGTATGGATTAAGATGGTCTGACCGGGCTGAATGGTAACATCGGTATCGGGAAGTGCGTATAAATCTGCACCTGCGGCATATGCGGAGCCGTAGGTAGGCAGAATGGCATTTTCGCTTAACTTTTTAATTCTGATTTCCATAATGATTTCCTTGTATTTTAATTGCCCCATTCGGGTACAGTAGTATCCCACAAAACAACATCATCCTGCTGCAATGATTGGGGAACATCAATGATACGCTGATTGGACGAGCCTTTGAAGCGCAATCTCAGATCTTTTTTAGACTCTACAAATTCGCCGTCTACCAAAACATCGATGAGATGAATCAGCGCATCGGTGATTTCGTGATCGCCAAGTTTTCCGGCAAGAATATCTTTTTCAAAATCATAACCGGTATAGCACCAAATAGTCTTATTGGGAAATTCTCTTTTTACACGTTGGCACAACTTCAACAGCGCAGGCTGATTCTGAGGCTCAAAAGGTTCACCGCCCAGCAGAGTCAGACCTTTGATATAAGAAGGAGCAAGTGCTTGCAAAATCTCATTTTCTGTATCTGCGGTATATTCGCTTCCGTAGTGAAAATCCCATGTTTCAGGATTGAAACAGCCTTTGCAATGATGGGTACATCCACTGACAAAGAGAGAAACGCGAATGCCTACACCGTTGGCAATATCATGCTTTTTAATTGTAGCATAGTTCATAGAATCAAGCTCCTTAGACTCGTTATAATATCTTGCCCCGCAAGGGTTTGCGGGGCAAAATATACGGATATATTAGAAATTACAGGTGCAGTACTCTGGACTTGATTTCCTTGGTCTTACCTACATTCCAGAAGTTTTCACCAAGGTAGCCGCAGGTACGGCGAGTAACATTCATCTTGCGATGATCCTTGTTATGACAGCAAGGGCATTCCCACTCGTTGTCATCATTGATGAGAATTTCTCCGTCATAGCCGCATTCATGGCAATAGTCAGACTTAGTGTTGAACTCCGCATACTGAATATTATCATAGATGAAGCGAACTACATCTTCCAGCGCATCCAGATTGTTTCTCATATTGGGAACTTCAACATAGGAGATGCATCCGCCGGTAGAGATCTTCTGGAACTGGCTCTCGAAGGAGAACTTCGCAAAGGCATCAATGTCCTCACGCACATCCACGTGATAGGAGTTGGTGTAGTAACCCTTATCGGTTACATCTTCGATGGTACCAAAGCGTTCTTTATCAATGCGAGCAAAACGATAGCAGAGAGATTCTGCGGGAGTACCGTAGAGCGCAAAGCCGATATTAGTCTCACGCTTCCAACGGTCGGTAGTGTCACGCAGGTGCTTCATTACCTTCACCGCGAATTCCTCGCCCTCGGGCTGAGTATGGGACACACCGGTCATCAGCTTAGTCAGTTCATACAGACCGATATAGCCCAGAGAAATACTGGAGTAACCGCCAAACAGATAGCTGTCGATAGTTTCACCCTTTTCCAGGCGAGCGATAGCACCGTACTGCCAATGCACAGGAGAAACGTCAGATTTAACGCCCATTAAAGCATTGTGGCGAGCCATCAGTGCTTCTTTGCAGATGTTCAAGCGAGCCTCAAACTCTTTCCAGAATGCATCCATATTGCCCTTGGAAACAATACCAATCTGAGGCAGGTTGATGGAAACAACACCCTGATTAAATCGACCCTCGAACTTGTAATTGCCATTTTCGTCCTTCCAAGGAGAAAGGAAGGAGCGGCATCCCATGGGGGAGAAAACATTGCCTTCGTAATTATCTCGCATCTTCTTAGCAGAGATATAGTCAGGATACATTCTCTTGGCAGAGCACTTTACTGCCATCTTAGTAAGGTAGTCGTACTCTCCACCCTTGAGGCAGTTATATTCATCCAATACATACACCAGCTTAGGGAATGCAGGGGTAACGTAAACACCCTTTTCATTCTTGATGCCTTCGTAACGCTGGCGAAGTACTTCTTCGATGATCATCGCGTTTTCTTTTACGTATTCATCATCCGCAGAGCGCAGATTCAAGAAAAGAGTTACGAAAGGAGACTGACCGTTAGTAGTCATCAGAGTATTGATCTGATACTGAATGGTCTGTACACCGCTTCTCAGCTCGTCACGCAGACGGTCATTGACAATCTGCTCGATCTGCTCGTCAGACAAGGAATCACCATAACGCTTGCTAAGCTGTGCCTTAAACTTTTCGTAAGACTTGCGCAGGTACTTGCCCAAGTGGCTGATGTCTACAGACTGTCCGCCGTACTGATTGGAAGCAACACATGCAATAATCTGTGTAACAATGGTACAAGCAACCTGGAAGGATTTAGGAGACTCGATCATCTTGCCGTTCATGACGGTACCGTTTGCCAGCATATCACCGATGTTAATCAAACAGCAGTTGAAAATGGGCTGTACAAAGTAATCCGCGTCATGGAAATGAAGCACGCCGTCATCGTGGGCCTTAGAAATGTGTTCGGGCAACAACATACGACGGGTCAGGTCGCGGCTTACCTCGCCAGCAATATAGTCACGCTGGGTAGCGGCGATCACAGTATTCTTGTTACTGTTTTCTTCAGCCAATTCCTTGTTAGTATTTCTCAGAAGAGAAAGGATAGATTCGTCAGTGGTATTCGCTTTACGAACCAATGCACGATTATAGCGGTAGATAATGTATGCTTTGGCAAGAGCAAACTTCCCTGCCTCCATCAGCTTTTCCTCTACGATATCCTGAATATCTTCTACCAGAAAACGCTTGCGGTTTTTATGTTCAATGTAAGAAACGATTTCTTCAATGACTTCTTCTGCGATTCTTTCTTCAGGCTCTACAGCATCGTTAGCCTTACGAATCGCAATCACGATTTTACTTCTGTCAAAATCAACGGTCGAACCGTCTCGCTTGATTACTTTCATTAGCATCCCTTTCCGTATAGTTTTATGTCAATATTTTTTTATTCATCTTAGAGACGCTAGTGCAAATAGCGCACATATCTCCAGAATAATAATACCACAACGCCTTGCATTTGTCAATTGACAGAATGTCCAATTCATTGTGGTATTATTTGTATAGTCCATCAAAAACAGCCTGGAAAACCAAATCCCCACCGAAGTGGGGATTGATAATCACCGCTCAGGAATTTCATTATACCACAATATATTGTGGTTGTCAAGAGGGTGACCACAATATATTGTGGTTTTTGTCGATTGGTGAAATTCCGAAATCAAGGAAAACTTTGTTAATGACGATAGTTTTCCATCTTACGGGCGTATTCATCACAGAGTATCCGATACTCGTCATAATCCTTTTGGGACAGCAATCCCAACCGATTTAACTCCTCGGTACGCTCTGCCAATCGTTCTCTTGCTTTGTGAGCGGGTTCTTTATAGTTGTTGGAGAGATACTGTTTCAGTTCAAAAAACAGATGCTCCAATTCTTTTTTTGCCTTTCGGCGTGCAAGCCATTTCATTTGCGCAGTCCTGCGAGAATGTTAGCAACGATCGCTTTCATCTCGGGCATCTTTTCCTCGATTTCTGCAACCAGCTTAAACTGAGTACGGCAACGATCCAAATTATGTCCGGGGCGAGAGGTCTTAAAGTAGGTATCGCCAGACAGGTAGTCCGCAAGGAAGCGCATACCGCATTCCAGCGTCAGCAGCTTAACGGAGAAAGGAAGAAGATCCGCTTCAGCGGCAGTAAGGGTTTCTCCCAGCTCCTCCAAAAATCCCTTGGTGAAGGTTTCAAAGAGAGTGAGATCGAAATGAACGATGGAAAGATCCTTCTCGTCCTCTGCTGCAGTAGATGCGCCAAAACGGAGGGCATCACCGTAGTCATACAGAAGCGAACCTGGCATAACGGTATCCAAATCGATGACGCATACCGCTTCTCCGCTGTCCTTATCCATCATAACATTATTCAGTTTGGTATCGTTATGAGTAACGCGCAGAGGAATTTCGCCATTGGCAATACCGTTTACTACAACATCGGTATCTGCTTCACGAGCAAAGCAAAAATCAATTTCCGCTTTGGTATCGGCTACTCTACCAAATGCGTCAGCATTTACTGCCGCTCTCAATGCTTCGAAACGAGAACGGGTATTGTGAAAGTTGGGGATAGTTTCCATTAAACGGTCGGCAGGAAAACCTGCAAGCATCTTCTGAAAACGTCCGAAGCCCTTTGCCGCCTGATAAAGGAGTTCGGGGGTTGCGCTGTCATAGGAAACAGAATTCTCAATGATTTTATACAGACGATAGCATTGACCATCCTCTGTTTCAATATACCACGCATCATCCTTGGCAGGAATGGGAGTAAGTGTTTCACGCTCAGGGTCACCGCCATGCGCTGCAAGCCAAGTCTTGAGATAACCGGTAATCAGCACGATGTTGTCGGTCAGACTCTTGGGGTCATTGAAAACACCAGTATTAATCTTTTGGAGAATATATTTGTGATCTTCAGTAATGTATGTATCGTTAATATGACCGTTACCATAAGGAGTAAGGATCGCATCAACTCCAAACAGGTTCAAAATTTTACGCATATCGTTCATTGGCTATTGTCCTTTCGACTAAACTTGATAGAAATTCATACATATACTATTATACTTATTTTTTTCGATTTGTCAAATACTTTCTGTGATTTTTAACATAATTTCTTGACAATTTGTTATGAATATGTTAGAATAATTACAATGAATCCATAATTCGGAGGTAAGTATGAGAAAAACAGTCCGTATTCTCTCAGTTTTGCTGTCTGCATTGTTGCTTTTTTCCTGCAATACTGCATCTGACCCTACAACATCAACCACTACTGCCGCAACAACAGAAGCTCCTGAGCCGATCAGCACTACATTACTAATGAGCTACGATCCCAAATCCGGAAATACCAAAGAGATTACCGGCGAAGGATCGGTTGAACTGACCGTTTCCCGTGCATATAAAGCCGGAGACAAGATCGTTGTAACTCTCCCCGAGGGCCAACACTATTTGGCATTCTGCCTCGGTAAAGGAATCGTAGAGGAAACTATTATGTATCTTCCCTCCTCTAAATTTGTTTACAATGTGCAGAATTCTTCCATGAGTTATCCCTCTGCACTGACCGGCGGATCGTGCACTATTACAGCGCGTATTCCCACCGCAGACGAGCTCAAGGAAACTCGTAACCTTGCTTGCAATCCTGCTGATTTGGAGACCAATAAAAAAGCGTTCCCGCACGCAATTGCATCCAATGTTCACAACAAGTCCAACGAGACCGACCGTTTGCATTTTGAAGCAAGAAATGCCATTGACGGTTTCACTCAGAACAACGGACACGGTGGTTTCCCTGTTCAGTCCTGGGGTCCCGGCTCCAACTTGACAACCAAGGATAGTTTGAAAATCGACTTTGGTCGTGATGTATCCTTGAAGCAATTAGTCATCTTCCTTCGTGCCGATTTCCCCCATGACACCTACTGGGAGTCCTGTACAGTTAAATTCTCTGATGGAAGCACCATGGATCTGAGTTTCAAGAAAACTGCCGATGGTCAGAAGTTTGATTTTGAAAGTGCAATCGTTACCAGCTCGATTACCTTCACGGGCTTCAAGAAGGTAGCGGGCAGCGACTGGGCGGCTTGGATGGAAGTTCAGGCGTTTGGTTCCGATATTGTTG
>JAZRIH010000157.1:0-14542 GCA_045645175.1 Eubacteriales bacterium
GGCATCCTCCAAATTCAAGTCCGAAGAAATTACTAAAATTGCGTCTAAATTGAAAGAAGGAATACAATGATCCGCATCCTGAAAATCAACGAAATCAATCAAGACGAGATTCTCTGCCGTTCCATCGGCGCCTATCCCGATTATGAAAAATCCGTGCAGGATATCCTTGCGACTGTAGAACGAGACAAGGACGATGCACTGTATCACTATGCGGAGCTGTTTGATAAAGTAAAGCTGAATAGTCTGATTGTCAGCGAAGAAGAAATTGCCGAGGCATTTGGCAAGGTAACTCCTTCTTACATTGAAATTATCCGCAATGCTGCTACTAACATTTCCGAGTATCACGAAAAGCAAAAACGTCAGGGCTTTGAGCTTCGACGCGATGGCGGTGTGATTTTGGGACAAAAGGTTACACCCATTGAAAAAGCAGGCTTATATGTTCCCGGTGGTACGGCATCCTATCCTTCCACCGTTCTGATGAATGCAATTCCTGCCAAGATTGCCGGAGTTAAGGAAGTGGTTATGACCACTCCTCCCGGAAAGGACGGAAAGATCCGTGCAGAAGTTCTGGTTGCCGCATCTCTTTGCGGAGTAGACAAGATCATCAAAGCGGGTGGCGCTCAGGCAATCGGTGCATTGGCATTCGGTACCCAGAGCGTTCCCAAGGTGGATAAGATCGTAGGTCCCGGCAATATTTTCGTTGCACTTGCGAAAAAAGCCGTATTTGGCAGAGTAAGCATCGATATGATCGCAGGTCCTTCTGAAATTTTGGTGCTTGCAGATGATAGTGCTAATCCCACCTATGTTGCGGCCGATCTCCTCTCTCAGGCAGAGCATGACAAGCTGGCAACTGCCGTGCTGGTAACCGACAGCGAAACTCTTGCCAATTCGGTTCAAACCGAATTGGAGCGTCAGCTGAATCTGCTGGAGCGCTCTGAAATTGCTTGTGCTTCTATCGAGAATAACGGCAAGATTATTTTGGTAGATTCTATTGCACAGGCGATTGAAGTGTCCAATTTGATTGCGCCCGAGCATCTGGAACTTGCAGTAAACGATCCTATGGAGCTGCTTCCCAAAATCGAGAACGCAGGATCAGTGTTTATGGGTCACTATACACCCGAGCCAATGGGGGACTACTATGCGGGTCCTAATCATACTCTGCCTACCGGAGGCTCTGCTCGATTCTCTTCGCCTCTGTCGGTAGATGATTTTATTAAGAAGACTCAATATCTCTACTATACTCCCACCGAATTGGAAAAGGCGTATCGTGATGTGGCAACCTTTGCTCGTAGTGAAGGCCTTACTGCACACGCAAGAGCAGTTGAAGTGCGTTTCGAAAAGGAGAACTGATTCCATGAGCAGATTTTTCTCTCCTTTGCTTTCTGCACTCAAACCCTATACTCCCGGTGAACAGCCCCGGGATATGCAATATATCAAGCTCAATACCAATGAATCCCCGTATCCGCCTTCTCCCCGAATGGCTTCCCTCATTGCAAGTGAAGGTGAAAAGCTGAATCTGTACAGCGATCCTACCTCCCGTGTACTGCATGAGGCAATTGCGGACTACTACGAAGTTTCTGCAGATCGTGTGATTGCTACCAATGGATCGGACGAAGTGCTTGCATTTGCCTTCAACGCCTTTGCCGCAGGGAAGAGTTTGGTGTTTCCTGACGTAACCTACGGTTTCTATCCCGTATTTGCCAATCTGTTTGGAATTCCTTATACAACTATTCCACTGGATGAAAATCTGACCATTCGTGTAGAGGATTATGTCGATACCGATTCTACGGTAGTGATAGCCAATCCCAATGCCCAAACAGGCACGTATCTGCCGCTGTCCAAGATTGAAGAATTGGTGGCGCAGAATTCTGACCGTGTTGTAATCGTGGATGAAGCCTATATCGACTTTGGCGGTGAATCGGCAGTTGCTTTGACTGACCGTTATGATAATCTGCTGGTTGTACAGACCTTTTCCAAATCTCGCAATTTGGCAGGTGCAAGAGTTGGCTTTGCAATCGGCTGTGCCGACTTGATTGCCGATCTCAATCGTGTGAAGTATTCTTTCAATCCCTACAATGTTAACCGTATGTCCATGGTTGCAGCCGCTGAGGCAATGAAAGATACGGCATACTTTACAGAGTGTACTCAAAAGGTCATTGCAACCCGTGAGTATACCGCAAGTAAATTGACAGAGCTTGGATTTACCTATCCGATCTCTATGGCCAACTTTATTCTTGCCGAAACCAATCGAATGGATGGCAAGGAATTATATGAAAAACTCAAATCCCGTGGTGTGCTGGTGCGCTATTTAGGTGATCAGCGCATTCGGAATTCCATTCGCATTACCATAGGCTCTAAGGAGCAAATGGAAACCTTTATTCAAATTACCAAAGAAATTCTGGAGGAACGTTTATGAGACAAACAACCGTTCACAGAAAAACAGGTGAGACCGATATTACCCTCACCCTGAACTTAGACGGAAAGGGCATCGCTGAAATTGACAGCGGATGCGGCTTTCTCGATCATATGCTCACCCTTTTTGCCAAGCATGGCGGCTTTGATTTGTCGCTGACTTGTAAAGGCGATACCTATGTAGACGATCATCACACCGTTGAAGATATTGGTATTACCTTAGGTAAAGCCATTGCAGAGACGCTTGGCGATAAGAGAGGAATCGCCCGTTACGGCTTCTTCATTCTTCCCATGGACGAATCATTGATTCTTACCTCCTTGGATCTGTCTGGCAGATGTACCCTTTGTGTAAATTTGGATTTGCCTGCTGCTAAGGTAGGCACCTTTGATACCGAATTGGTAGAAGAATTCTTTGCTGCACTTACTCGCTCGGCAGAAATGACGCTTCACATTCAACAGTTGGCAGGGAAGAATACCCACCACATTATCGAAGGCACCTTTAAATCCTTTGCTCGCTCCTTGAAAATGGCAGTTGCCATCGATGCAAAGAATGCCGATCAAATCCCTTCCACCAAAGGAAGTCTTTAATTCACAGGTTTAATTATGATTGCAATTATCAGTTACGGCGTGGGCAATCTCTTTTCGCTGAAAAGCTCCCTCGCTTATTTAGGTCTGGAGGCGGTGGTCACCGACGATCCTGAGGTGATCAAAGCAGCCGACCGTATTATTCTCCCGGGTGTAGGTGCATTTGCCGATGCCCGTGCTAAACTGGACGCAACCGGTTTGGTTCCTCTGTTGAAAGCCGAAGCAGAGGCAGGAAAGCCCTTTTTAGGCATTTGTCTGGGTATGCAGATGCTTTTTGACAAGAGCCTTGAATACGGCGAACATGAAGGCTTGGGACTTATTCACGGTATCGTCGCTCCCATTGCCGATGATTTAAAAACACCTCTGAAGGTTCCGCACATGGGTTGGAACGCCCTGCACTTTACCCGCGAAGATCCCCTTTTCAAATACGTGAAAGAAGGGGATTGTGTCTACTACGTTCATTCCTATTATGCTAAGGAGTGCGATGCCGATACCATTGCCACCTCGGAGTATGATGTGACCATTACCGGAGCAGTAGGCAAGGGAAAGATCTACGGAACTCAGTTCCACCCCGAGAAAAGCGGAACGGTAGGACTTGCCATTCTGCGTGCATTTGCAGAGTTGTAAGGAGGAAGAAGAATGTATATCTATCCCGCAATTGATTTAAGAGATGGTAAGGTCGTCCGTCTCACCAAGGGAGATTACGACCGCATGGAGGTGTATTCCTCCGATCCTTCCATGATCGCCAAGAGCTTTCGTGAAGCAGGCGCATCTCACCTGCATGTTGTAGATTTGGATGGCGCTAAAGATGGTAAACTCTGCAACTATGACATTATTTCTAAGCTTGCTGCTGAGGATCTTTTTGTAGAAGTGGGTGGCGGCATCAGAGATGAAGAACGAATCAAAGCTTATTTGGATGCAGGTGTAAAGCGTGTGATTCTCGGTTCCGCTGCAATCGAAAATCCTGCCTTTGCGGCTGAGATGGCAAAGAAGTACGGCGATGCAATCGCCGTGGGTGTAGACGCATCCGAAGGTAAAGTAGCCATTCACGGCTGGAAGACGATTACCGATGTAGATTCCCTTGATTTCTGCCAAGATCTTGTGAAAAACGGTATAAAAACCGTGATCTATACCGATATTTCCAAAGACGGAACCCTGTCGGGGACCAATTTGGAAATCTATAAACAACTTTCCGCTATCGAAGGACTGTCCATTATTGCTTCGGGCGGCATCACCTTTGAGCATGAACTTGCAACTCTTCGTGAAATGAATCTTCACGGTGCGATTCTCGGAAAAGCGCTCTATACCGGAAAGCTGGATCTGAAACGTGCCATTGCTATCGGCGAGAGAGGTGAAGTGCTGTGACCACTAAACGTATTATCCCTTGTCTGGATATCCGAGACAGCAAAGTTGTTAAAGGAACCAACTTCGAAGGTATCCGTGAGGTTTGTGATCCGGTCGAACTAGCAGCACTCTACAGTAGCGCAGGTGCAGACGAACTGGTGTTTTACGATATCACCGCTTCCTTTGAAGGCAGAAAACTCTTTACCGATATTCTCAAGCAGGTTGCATCCCGCATATTCGTTCCCCTTACTGTAGGCGGTGGTATCAACACTGTTGAGGATTTTGACCGTGTACTCAACGCCGGCGCAGATAAGGTCAGCGTCAATTCGGGGGCACTGCGTAATCCCAATCTGATTGGATATGCTGCGCAGAAATATGGAGATCAATGCGTTGTTCTGTCTATGGACGTGAAGCGCGATCCCGATGGCCGTTTTGCAGTCTATTCTAAGGGTGGCAGAGAACGTACCCTCAGAGAAGCTGTGGAATGGGCGAGAGAGGGACAGGAGCGCGGCGCAGGAGAGATCGTTGTGAACAGCATCGATACCGACGGCGTAAAGCGCGGCTTTGATATTGAAATGCTCCGTGCCATTTCGGATGCCGTATCTATTCCGGTCATTGCATCTGGCGGAGCAGGGTGTATCGATCACTTTACTACGTTGTTTAAGTCATTGCCCCGCGTCGATGCAGGGCTTGCCGCTTCGATCTTCCACTTTGGAGAAGTTTCGATCCGTGATTTGAAACTCCAACTCCGAAACGAAGGAATTGAGATGCGTCTGTAATGCTGAATATACCAAATGTGTTAAATGTTCACTAAAATATAGCGGAAAATACCAATTGGTCTATTGCATTTTCACCCATTTTGTGCTATACTTAGACCGTAGATTTGCCTATACGGCATCCTACGGTCTGAATTTTTATTACCTATTTGAGGTGCACTATGATTTCTATTGAAGAATTAAAATTTGACGAAAAGGGTCTGATTCCTGCCATTGTTCAGGATTACTATACAAAGGAAGTATTGACCCTTGCATATATGAACCGTGAAAGCCTTTCTGTCAGCATGGATAAAGAGCTGACTTGTTTCTTCTCCCGTTCTCGTCAGGAGTTGTGGCTGAAAGGCGAAACTTCCGGAAACTATCAGCATATCGTATCCATCGAAGCAGATTGTGACAGAGATGCGCTGGTTGTGAATGTCATTAAGGACGGTCCCGCTTGTCATACGGGAAGTGAATCCTGCTTCTCTGACTATCTCTATATCAGCGAAAGCAAAGCTCCTTTTTCTATGGATGCACTTTACCAGATGCTGGTTGGAAGAAAAGTAAATAAAAAAGAAGGAAGCTATACCACCTATTTGTTTGAAAAAGGTATGGATAAAATCCTGAAAAAAATTGGTGAAGAGTCTACCGAGGTTATTATCGGCGCTAAAAACGGAAAAGAAGAGGCTGTATATGAGATTGCAGATCTTGCTTATCACGTTATGGTACTGATGGTAGAAATGGGCATTTCGCTCAACGATATTCGTGCTGAGCTTGCTTCCCGTCATGTGGTAGACCACAAGGTAAAACAAGAAACCATGAAATAATGTGACTCAGTCACTATCCGAAAAGGAGATATATTATGTTGCAAAAGCTTGATTACCACAAATCATTGGATGTCCTCCATAAAGGTTGCGAAGAGCCTCGTGCCTACTTCGTTCCTTTTGCAGATGAAGTGGGCGCACTTAAGGGCAGACGTGATGAAAGCCCCTATATGCAGAATCTGTGCGGAACTTGGAATTTTAAGTTTTATCCCTCCCCTTCGTTAATCCCTGATTTCACTCATGAGGATTTTTATACGGATTGGGATGAGCTCACAGTTCCCATGAACTGGCAGATGGCGCTTGGACGTGGCTATGACGTGCCCAATTATACCAATGTCAACTATCCTTTCCCGTGCGATCCTCCTCACGTTCCCGATGAAAATCCTTGCGGACTCTATCAGCGTCACTTCTTTGTTCGTCCGGGCATGGAAAACAAGAATGTTTTCATCAATTTTGAAGGTGTGGATTCTTGCTTCTATCTGTATGTGAACGGTCGTTTTGTAGCATACAGCCAGGTCAGCCATATGACCAGCGAGATCAATATTACCTCCTATCTGCAACCCGGTGCAAACGATCTGAAAGTGCTTGTATTCAAGTGGTGCGATGGCTGTTATCTGGAAGACCAGGATATGTGGCGCCTTTCCGGCATTTTCCGTGAAGTTTATCTCCTGTACCGCTCGGATGATCGCATTACCGATTATTTTGTACATACTGATCTTGCTGATGATTTTGCTACTGCAACTGTAACAGCAGATGTAACTGTGAAGGGAACTGAAACACCCAAATGGAAGTTCTATTCTCCCGAAGGCGCACTGCTTGCTGAAGGTGAGGGTGAGCCCAATATCACAGTTGAGAATCCTAAGCTTTGGTCGGACGAAACACCTACTTTGTACAAGCTGGTGCTTCTGTGCGGAGATGAAGTGATCTGCCAGCCTGTTGGTCTGCGTCAGATTACCGTGAAAAATAAAGTGATCTATGTAAACGGACAAAAGATCAAGATGCGTGGCGTGAACCGACACGACAGCCATCCTGAACTGGGTCATGCTACTCCCGAAGACCATATGATCCGCGATCTGATGGTGATGAAGCGTCATAATATTAACGCTATCCGTACTTCTCACTATCCCAACGATCCTCGCTTTACTGCGCTGTGC
This sequence comes from Eubacteriales bacterium, assembly GCA_045645175.1. Taxonomy (GTDB): domain Bacteria; phylum Bacillota; class Clostridia; order Oscillospirales; family CAG-272; genus CAKSQF01. The sequence goes on from JAZRIH010000157.1 coordinate 7,075, forward strand.
GATCAGTACGGATTCTTTGTAGTAGACGAAGCCGATTTGGAATGTCACGGTATGTGGGCTTACGGCGACGGCAGTTTCCTGAGTAAAGATCCTGCATGGAAAGAAGCATATTTGGATCGTGCCAAGAGAATGGTTGAACGGGATAAAAACCATCCCTCCATCATTTTCTGGTCTTTGGGCAACGAATCCGGTTATGGCGATAACCACCGTGCCATGAGTCTCTACATCAAATCCCGCGACAAGAGCCGTCTGGTTCACTACGAAGGCTGCAATGCAGGATGGAAGGGATATGATCAGGAAGTAGAGTATCTGGACGTAGAAAGCCGCATGTATCCTGATCCCAATTACTGCAAGAAATATTGTGAAGACGAAGGCTACAAGCTCCCCTTCTTCCTCTGCGAATACTCTCACGCTATGGGTAATGGTCCCGGTGACTTGAAGGAATATTGGGATGTAATCTGGACACACGACAACTTTGTCGGCGGCTGTGTTTGGGAATTCATCGATCACTCGGTTACTATCGATGTCAACGGCAAGAAGGGCTATACCTACGGCGGCGACTTTGGAGACTATCCCAACGATGGCAACTTCTGTGTAGACGGTCTGGTTTATCCCGACCGTACCCCCCACACAGGCCTTCTTGAATTGAAAGCAGTGGTAGCTCCGATCGCAATTGAAGCAACCGATGATCCTGCTCGTTACATTGTAAGAAATCGCCGTTACTTTACCAATCTTTCCGACTGGGAAGTAATGTATACCGTGAAGGCAAATGATCAGGTACTGGCGGTAGGAAAGTGTGCTCTTAATGTAGCACCTCAATCTACGCAGGAGATTACCATCGATCTGCCTTCTGAGCTGGTTGGATTTGCAACCGTTAACTTCTCGGTAGTGCAGAAATATGCAACTGCATGGGCTGATCCCGGTTATGAGGTAACTCATATTCAGCACAGACTGGAATCCAAACCATTGACTGCTGATCTTACGCTGTGCAAGAATCCTATCCGTGTTATGTATGCAAACAATCTTACCTCTATTGCTGCAGGTGATACCATCTATTCCTTCGATTCGTATCGCGGCTGGTTGGTTAGCATTATGGATTCGGGTAAGGAATTGTTGGACGAAGCAGTGAAGCCTACCGTATGGCGTGCGCCTACAGATAATGATAAGAATATTCGCTGGAGATGGCAGGATTACGGCTTCCACAGAGCCGATACTCGTTGCATTGAGGCGAAGGTAGTAGAGCTTACAGATGAGTTTGCGGTATTCCGTACAGTATTGTCATTGGGTGGCTATACGCGCAAGCCTATTTTACAGACAAGTATCGAATATAAGGTTACTGCCGACGGTGTTCTGACTATTACCAATGATGTAAAAATTGATGCTTACGAAGATAGATTCCCCTTCCTGCCTCGCTATGGTATGAATTTTGTATTGACTGAAGGTATGGAAAAGCTGTCTTACTACGGCTACGGTCCTCACGAAAGCTATTGGGATAAACATCGTTCTACCTATCGTGATCACTTCAAGACCACTGTTACCGACAATTTTGAGCATTATGTTCGTCCTCAAGAAAACTCTGCTCACTATGACACCGAATGGTGCATGGTTACCGATTTGTGCGGTCACGGTTTGTTTGTAACAGCAGAGAACAGCTTCACCTTCAACGCTCAGCATTACAGTGCAGAGATTTTGGATAAAACTCCTCACGATTACCAGCTTGTTCCCGATGCAAGAACCTTCCTTGCAGTAGATTACAAGCAAAGCGGTGTGGGTTCCAACTCTTGCGGACCTGCTTTGAATCCAGAGTATCGCCTGAGCGAGCGTGAGTTTAGCTATACTGTTAAAATCAAGCCTGTCAGAAGCAATGCAGTAGATCCTTTCGTTCTCTGTGCAAAGCTGAGAGAAAAGAAATAATCGCTTGTCAGAGCATAGCTTATCAAATCAAAAAGTGCGCAAGATTGCGCACTTTTTGATATAGTGTCGTATTTTTTCTGATTTTTTGCTTAATATTGAAATGATTTCAAAACTATTTCCGTCCAATACTTGACAAAAGAAATAATTCTGTTATAATTTTATTATGTTGTGAGTTTTAGAATGTACTTCAACATATATTTCGCAATCGAAAAAATTATTAAGGAGAGAAACCGCAGATTTATTTGATCATGCGGTATTCTGCAAAAAGAAATGAAATATAATGCAATCGTCGGTCAATCTGGCGGCCCTACTGCCGCTATCAACGCTACTCTTGCAGGTGTCATTTACGGCGCCAAGCTTTCTCATGAGATCGATACGCTGTACGGCGCATTCAACGGTATCGAAGGAATGCTGAATGATAATCTCTGCAATCTTTCCGAGTTGTTTAAAGAGAATCGTGACATTCAGATTCTGACCCAGACTCCTGCTGCTGCACTGGGTTCTTGCCGTGTAAAGCTCCCCGATCCCGACAGCGAAAAGGGAAAAGATACTTACACGCGTCTTTTCGAAGTGTTTGAAAAATATAACATTCGCAGTTTCTTCTATATCGGCGGCAATGACTCCATGGACACCGTTGCTAAGCTGAGCAAAGCATCTGCCAAATTCGATTACCCCATGCAGTTTATCGGTGTACCTAAGACCATCGATAACGACCTCTGCGGAACCGACCACACTCCCGGTTTTGGTAGTGCGGCTAAGTTTATTGCATCTTCTATGCAGGAAGTATTGCGTGACTGTGCAGTATATACTGTTAAAGCAGTTACCATCGTAGAAATCATGGGACGCGATGCAGGTTGGCTGACCGCCGCTTCTGCAATTCCCGCAGCACTTTCTAATCATGCACCTGACTTGATCTACTTGCCTGAAGTACCCTTCGATATGGAAAAATTCCTGAATGATATCGAAGAGAATTTCAAAACTCACCCGGACGTAGTAATCGCTGTTTCGGAAGGTATCCGCTATGCTGACGGTCGCTATGTAGGCGAAGGTACACAGAGCAATGTAACCGATATTTTCGGACACAAATACCTTGCAGGCACTGCTAAAGCTCTGGAGTTTGCAGTCAAGGAACGTTTCGGTTGCAAAGTACGTTCTTTCGATTTTAATCTCCCACAACGCTGTGCCGCGCATATGCTGTCAGCAGCGGATGTTGAAGAGGCTGTTGGCGTAGGCAAATATGCAGTGCATTGCGCAGATCAGGGTATCAGTGGATGCATGATCGGTTACGAGCGTACCGATGCTCCCTATACCATCTCGTATAAGCCCGTTCCTGTTGCAGAGATTGCAAATCAGGTAAAGGCAGTACCGAGAGAATTTATCAATGAAGCAGGTAACTATGTAACTGAAGCTTGCATCGATTACCTGTTGCCCTTGATCCAAGGCGAATATCCTACCATCTATAAGAATGGTATTCCTCTCCATTTTGACCTGAAAGCGCCCAACACCTCGCTCAACAAATTCAAGCTCAGATAAACAGTCCGATAAGGACTGCAAAGTGGAGTAATCTATGCGTGTTTACAATTTTTCGGCAGGTCCATCTATGCTTCCGTTATCCGTATTGGAGCGGGCGGCACAAGAAATGACGAATTATCAAAACAGCGGTATGTCTGTGATGGAAATAAGTCACCGATCCGCGTGGTTTGAGAAAATCATCAGTGATGCAGATCAAAATTTACGCAAGCTTATGGAGATTCCGGCAAATTATAAGGTGCTTTTCCTCCAAGGAGGAGCGACCGCTCAATTTGCGGCAGTTCCCATGAATCTACTCAATGGAAGTAAAATAGCTGATTATGTTGTAACAGGATTGTTTTCACAGAAAGCAATGCAGGAGGCGAAAAAATACGGTGACATCCGTATGATCGCCTCCTCTTTTATTCAAAACTATACCGATATCCCTCGATTGAATCGAGATGATTTTCGCCCGGATGCAGATTATGTCCATATTTGCTTCAATAACACGATCTACGGCACCAAATGGGATTACATTCCCGACACCGGCGATATTCCTTTGGTAGCAGACCTTTCCTCTTGCATCCTTTCCGAGCCAATTGACGTATCCAAATTCGGTTTGATCTACGCCGGCGCACAGAAGAACATGGCGCCTGCAGGTCTTACTATCGTAATCGTCCGCGAGGATCTCATCGGCAAATGTTGTCCCGACACTCCCGCGATGTTCGATTATAAATTACTTGCCGATAACAACTCCATGTACAATACGCCTCCTTGCTATTGTATCTATATGGCAGGACTTGTCTACAAATGGCTTTTGGACATGGGTGGTCTTTCTGAAATGGCAAAGATTAATCGTAAGAAAGCCGAACTGCTTTATCATTACCTGGATAGCCAGCAGTATTATCGTGCACCGGTTGAGGTTAACGCCAGATCTCTGATGAACGTAACTTTTGTCACAGGTGATGCCGATCTGGATAAGTTGTTTGCAAAAGAAGCAGAAGCCAATGGACTTTGTTCCCTCAAGGGGCATCGTTCCGTGGGAGGAATGCGTGCTTCCATATACAATGCAATGCCTATTGAAGGCGTGTCAAAGCTGGTACGGTTTATGAAAGAATTTGCCGAAAAGCATCCGAAATTTTGAAGATACTGAAGTACTATCATGAAAAATGTTCTTCTTCTCAACTCTATTGCCGATAGCGGAATTGAACAATTTGATCTTACCCGCTATCATTTATCTACACAGGATGATAACCCTGACTTAATCATTGTCCGTTCTGCGTCCCTTCACGATCGTCCTGTCAATCCTTCGTTGAAAGCCATTGCCCGTGCAGGTGCAGGCTTCAATAATATTCCTGTTCAGGAATTAGGCGAAAAAGGCGTAGTGGTGTTTAATACCCCCGGAGCCAATGCCAATGGCGTTAAAGAGCTTGCCATCGCCGCACTCCTGCTTTCTGCCCGTGATATTTATGCAGGAATCAATTGGGTGAACTCTCTGGATTCAGCCGACGATATTGCTCAGCGAGTCGAAAAGGAAAAGTCCCGTTTTGCCGGTATTGAACTGGCAGGGAAGACCCTTGGCGTCATCGGTCTCGGTGCGATAGGCGGAATGGTTGCCAACACCGCTTTAGAGCTTGGCATGAAAGTCATCGGCTATGATCCCTTTATGAGCGTTGAAGCTGCATGGCGACTCAGTAGTTCTGTACAGAAAGCATCTGGCTATGCAGAGATCTATCGCCGTAGCGATTTTATTTCCATCCATGTTCCTTCCACCAAGGACACTCGCGGAATGCTGTCCGCTCCCGCCTTCGCACAGATGAAGGCAGGCATACGGATCATTAATTTGGCGCGCGGTGATCTGATCAAAAACGCTGATCTGAAAAATGCGCTGGCAAGCGGCAGGATTGCCCGCTATGTCACCGATTTCCCCGAAGGGGAGCTTCTTGGGCATCCCGGCATTGTGCTCATCCCTCACCTCGGTGCATCTACCAATGAATCCGAAGAGAATTGCGCGCGTATGGCGGCGCTTCAGTTAATCGACTTTGCTGAAAACGGCAATATCAAAAACAGCGTTAACTATCCTACCGTCTGTCTTGAGCGTGGAAATCATACTCGCATTGGTGTCATGCACTACAACAAACCCGGTGTGATCTCGGGCATCACTACCGCAGTTGCTGAGCACGGCTTCAATATCGAGCATATGGTTAGTGGAACTAAAAATACGCTGGGCTATATGATTGTAGATGTTTGCGGAGATATCCCCGACGAGCTTCTTGCTAAGATCAACGCATTCAACGGCGTGATCAGAGCAATAGTGTTTAACGGATAATCGAATATGTGCAAATATAAACTCTCCCTGTCTGTCAACTGACTAATCAGGGAGAGTTTTTGCTAAATAGTGCGCTGCATGATATAATAAATTCAAGTTGTTGCATTATTATGAGCAAATAAAAATTGATTAGGAGAAATCATAGAAACTGTAAAATGATTTTCTCTTGCCATCAAACCGAAGATCGAAACTGAATTGAAAAGAAAAAGTAAAAAACTTTCAAAAAACACTTGCATTCCGTCTTTCGATGTGCTATAATAATTGAGCGTTCAAGCACATCGTCTGCGTGGACGGTAATTGAATTAATACGGAGAAGTACTCAAGTGGCCGAAGAGGCGTGACTCGAAAGGTAGCCGACCTCGTCACTTGCGAATGTGCGAAAGCTCTTGTTTCCTCGCAATATCTCGCAAATGCTTCATTTTTCTTGAATTTTGGATGAATGCATTTTAACTTCGGCCTTGCAAAAGCCGTGCAAAATTCAAACAACTGAATATACGGAGGATTACTCAAGTGGTCGAAGAGGCGTGACTCGAAATCTCGTAGGGCGTGAAAGCGCCGCCAGAGTTCAAATCTCTGATCCTCCGCCAAATGCGGTTTCAAACCGCGAAAAGAAGCCGCAGGACATAGGTGTTCTGCGGCTTTATTTTAATTAAATGTTGGGGTTTTACTTTATGGCAGACGGAAAAATCAGACATCAGAATCATATTATAGATTCAAGGGCTATCCAATTTATTCAAAATAAATTGCCCATAGAATGGGTAACGAGGCAAATGAATCCCGACTACGGGATAGATTTGGATTTAGAGTTGTTTGGCTATGAAAACAATAAATGTGTAACACTCGGAGAACATGTATTTTTGCAGGTAAAAGGAACAGAAAGTGCTCAATATGGAAAAGTAAAGCCGTTTGGGAATGCACACAACAAACAGGATGAAGAAATTCTAATTGATGTGTTAAAATTTTCTATCGAAGTTCCATTATTAAAATTAGTCGAGCGTATGGGGAGTGGCATACCTGTTCTATTAATTGTTGTAGACTTAAAAACAGACCAAGCATTTCATATATGTTTAAATGATTATATTCGTTTTGTTCTTCCTGATCAATGTCCGAATTTTCGCACACAAAAAACTGTAACTATATATATTCCAATTGAGAATAAGATATCAAACGCTACTTTTATGTGGTATGGAAAACGTCCGAAAATGTATTCGTTGTTCCAAGAAATTTATGCAGTTTCTGATATGTTAGTATTTACATCAAGGGAAGAACAGGTTGCCATAATGAAAGTATTCGTCGACCGAATATTCACATATGATGTATGGAGTATACTTGTATTTTGGGGATATATGGAGCTTTTGTATGGCAAATTATTTGAACTTTATAAACACGATTTAATAAGTGAAGAAGCCAAAACATTTCTCGTGAGGTCGATGGAAGATGGGGATAAATGGGAAGAGCATCTGTTTTATCCTAATCTTATGGAAGAACCCGTAAAAGGATATTTATATGCACAAGTGATCAGCTGCAAGAAGTTTTTAGAATATGCAAGTGCAACATCATGTTGCTTTGAAAATGAGCAACGACATTTGGGATTGCCTACATTAATTAACCAACAGTTAAAAGATGTCGCTGAACTACTTAAAGACCGCTTTGATTAATCAAAGCGGTCTTGCTTAGTTTAAATTCTCACCCCAGTGCTTTACTCATCGCAGCTCC
>JAZRIH010000158.1:0-11590 GCA_045645175.1 Eubacteriales bacterium
GCATATCGTTCTGGGCGATACCGAATACGCAGACGGTGCTTCCATTACCCCTGAGGAGATCTATCAGTGGTCCGATGCCAACAAGGCAACTCCCAAAACCTCTGCCCTGGGTCTGGAAGAGGCTGTTAACACCTTCAAGCCCATTCTGGATGCAGGCGACGAAATCGTAGCATTTGCAATTTCCAGCAGCATGTCTACTACCGGCAACGTTATGCGCCTTGCTGCAGGTGATTTGGATGCTTCCGATAGAGTATTTGTAATCGACTCTCAGAACCTGTCTACCGGTATCGGTCTGCAGGTACTGGAAGCGGCAGAAATGGCTCAGGCAGGTAAGTCCGGCGCTGAGATTGCCGCATATATTGAAACCATCAAGCCTCGCGTAAGATCCAGCTTTGTAGTAGATACTCTCACCTATCTCTATCGCGGCGGCAGATGCAGCGGTGTTGCGGCTCTGGCAGGCGCGGCATTGAAGATGCACCCCAGAATTGCCGTAGTAGACGGTAAAATGGGTCCCGGCAAGAAGTATCGCGGCGTAATGAAAAAGGTTATCATGGAGTATGTGAAGGATATGGAAGCAGACATTCTGACTGCCGATCCCAAGCGTATTTTCATCACCCATTCCGGCTGTGATGATGCAGTAATCGCAGAAATCAAGGCATATCTGGAAGGCATGAACCGTTTTGGCGAGATTCTGGTTACCCGCGCAGGTTGCGTAGTATCCAGCCATTGCGGCCCCGGCACTCTGGGCGTGCTGTTCATTGCAGGCTAATGATCAATAGAGTAGATTCTATACAATTGATCCCCCATCGGATTTCCGATGGGGGATCGTTTTTTAGCTCACAGATGAGTTTTGCTGACAGAAGATACCATGGGGGCGAGTCTGCCAAGATCAACGCCGTCAATTGATAGTTCTCCGTAGATTTCCGCACCTGCAGTATAATTGTCCTGTTCCATGATCAGTTGGGCAATCGCTTGCAACCGATGATGCAATTCGGTTTGCTCCCGAGTGGCAATGCCTTGCTTCACCAAATCGGATAGCAGCACATAGCCTTCCGCTGTTTCGTATTGCAGATCAATATACAAATGCTGAACGCATCCTTCTGATTCACAAGCCAAAACGGTATTGAAATAGGAAACCTGAAAGCGATAGCCGTCTACGAATTCGGGCTCGGTCAGAATGGCAGGACCGTAGGCGATACCGTCCAGATGAGACTGATGATGGCATATTTCCACCGCTTCTCCATTCAATGCTTGCTGAAGGAGAGAAAAGAATAGCTCTTTGTCGATAAACGCAAAGTCGAAATCATCGGGATTCAGTGCCAGTAGTTCTTCAGGAGTCTTATCTTTGGTCAGAATCTCATTGTTGATGCGTGCCATATCGGATGAATGATCTGCTACATAGTCCGGAGAGTTCAAGGGGATCATTCCGGTATTGTCCATGTCGGGGGTAGTTCTGCTGCCCGCATACACCAAGTAGGGGGTGTCCAGCCATTGCATCTTACAGGATTCATCCAAATACCGCAGATTGATGCATTGAAAATTGTAGACATCAATGAGGTCTTCGGGAATGGGGCTTTCGTACCGGTAATAATCCAGCACATATAGCCAACCGCCCTCGCTCATAGCAGATGCCGAGCTGTAACGGCAGGGATTGTTCGCCTGTTCGGTGAAGTTTTCTTCGGAAGTAAAGCCTACCAAAGCGATTGAGGTCAGTAGAGTGATCAGCAAAAGGGCGATCCAGGTAATTTGCTTTTTCATCGTGTGTTCTCCTTTGGGATTGGATTCGGAGGGTACCTGCTCCGTGATTTCAGTATAGCACAGTTTTTTTGTATTTCGCAAAATCGGGATAAAAGGCACCTGGACGGGAAAAGCGGCATAGTTTTGCCGATTATCCCAAATGGACACCAATCCTCCCGTTTTTGACAAATTGATTAAAGCTGTGATAAAATAAGATCGGATTTTGACGGATACCGGAATTTGTGGTATAATTCCATTATACCACTCTGAAAGGAGAACTGCTATGCTTACCATTGCCGTGTGCGATGATAACCGTGCCTTTGCAGATGCGCTTGTGCATCGCCTGCGCATTCTTTGCGCCCATCATCTGCCGGAGAGGATTCCTTGTCGGGTGGAATCGCCCTTCTATTCTGCTGACGAAGTGATCAGCTATCTGTCAGCAAATTCTATCAAGGTTCTGTTTTTGGATATTGATATGCCCGAGAAGAGCGGTTTTTCCCTCGCCAAAGAACTGAGCACACGCTCTCCCGATACGATCATCCTCTTTGTGTCTGCCTACGACCAGTTTGTGTACAGCAGTTTTGAGTACAGCCCCTTTCGCTTTTTGCGTAAGAACCATTTGGACGAAGAACTGGAGTCTGCATTTTGTAAGGTGATGGAAAAATACCTGTTAGATCGTGAACTCATCGATTTTCTTACTACCGAGGGTGAAATCACCCTGCGTCTTTGCGATATTGTTTCATTGGAAGGAGACAAAAACTATTATCTTATCCACACCGTTGGAGAAACCTATCGGTGTCGTGGCACCATGAGTGAGGCAGAGCGAAAGATCGTCCCCTATGATTTTGTTCGTATCCATTCTGCTATGGTGGTGAATCTGGCGGAGATTGATACAGCGAGCAATGACGGTACGATCCGTCTGCGAGACGGTACGACCGCTTATGTCAGCCGCCGCAGACTGGCGGCATTTCGGGAGGCGTATTTGAAATTCACGCGGAGGAGGTTTGTACGATGAGCTTACAAGAATTGAATCACATAACCGCTTGGTGCGCCGCAGGAGTCATTTGGATAGGGACGCAGGTGTTAGGCGCAATGCTGGTAAAATGCAAATGGTGGCACCGTCTCTTGGTGATCGTTTGTCAGTTTCCCATCCTGTGCTGTTCGCAATATGTGGTAGACGCCTCTATGCAAAATATACAGGGCTTGGCCATAGGGATGGCTGTGCTTCCGTTTGCTCTGTTTGGAGCGATTCAGTTCGCTTTGTGCAGACGAAATTGGCGACGCGGCATTGTTGCATCTTTGGTTCCCATTTTCATCGCGGCAATTACGGTAGGGATTTCGCTGAGCATTCACATTCTGTTGGAGCCGAGAGTGATGGGGATGCTACGCTATTCTGTGTATGATTACAGTATCCCTTTCCATAGGACGCAGATCGGTGTAGCGGCGGTGGCGTACGGATTGTCTTGGCTGCTGCTTTTCAAAAGCACACCTATGGTTTTCCGACGCTTGGTTGCAGTAGCATGGTTGGTGATGGGAGTGGGGCTGGGTCTGTTCGCCATGCTTCATGGGGCGAAAATCAGCTCAGAGCTGGGAACTGTGTCTCAAACAGTGATCCTCTTGTCTATGATGGCGGTTGTTCTCTATCTGATGGCGGTGTTTTATATACTGAGCCGTCAAAAAGAGGCATCCTTTGAAGAACAGCTCCTTGCCGAAAAGAATCGTTTTGAAGAAACCCGTCACAGCGATGCCCAAGCTATTTGGGAGAATGTGCGAAAGGTTCGCCACGATATGAAACAGCATCTGACTATACTCTCCGGCTATCTGGAGGATAACGAGATTGAAAAGTGCAAAGAGTATCTGGATGACCTGCTGGGCAATATCGATCGTATGGGGAATCTTCTGAAATCGGAAAACAGGGTGCTGGATTATCTCATCAATTCCAAGCTGTGCGGACTGGTCGATACAGAGGTAGTGATCTCGGGATCAATAGGCGACCTTTCGGATATCGTCGATGCCGATCTTGCATCTATCGTGGGCAATTTGCTGGATAATGCGGTGGAAGGGGTAGAAAAGGCACTCGAAAAGCGGATCGAGCTTCACTTTGCCATGCAAAACTCCACTCGGATCCTGATCTGCAAGAACACGGTGGAAAAGTCGGTGCTTGCAGACAATCCCGGTCTTCGTTCTACCAAGGGTGGAGGTACGCATCTGGGACTGGGTACCCATATCATCCGTGAACTCGTGGCAAAATACCGTGGCATGATCGACTTTTTCGAAGATCACGAACTGTTTTGTGTCCAGATCGTGTTGCCGATGCCTACAAAGTAAACTAATTCAATAATAAATCATCCGCCCGTTTGTATCCAAACGGGCGGATTTGCTGTTATTCCATTGTGTTAGTTTTCGTTGATGAATTTTCTGATCACTTCGGCAACATTTTTCTTCTCGTACACCAAAAACTCGGGTGTTTCCATGGCGCAAGGGAGATTCTCCTTTGCGATATGCTTGCTTTGAACGAGGATCATTCTGCGGTCAGGGAGGGGACATTCGAGATGTTGGGAAAGAAAACTGCTGGTTTGCTTGTTCGTATACTCAATGAAATCTACGGTTTCATCACCGTCGATTTCATCATTGAATATTTCCACTGTCCATTTACCGGTATCAGTATCATACTCAATCTTTTCCCCAAAGTTGATACACAACAGTGTATCCCCATGGAAAAACAGCAGATCGACGACTCTGTTTTTATGGTCACGGCAGAGGACGGGCTTTAGCGGCAGATTAGCTTCTTTGACGGCATTGTAGACGGTGTAAAAATCGGAGTCATAGACGAACGCCGCATATTTTATTCCGAAATCCTTGAAATAGTGGGATTTCTTGTATTTGGCATTGCAAAACGGATAGCGGATCAGTCCTATCAAAATCTCGATCAATACCGTCAGCAGAAAAAGCGGAGTGAGCAGGACAGCGATCAGCGCCGCGAAAAATGCCAACAGTTTATCTTTGAATTCTTTCATAGGAGCGCTCCTTTCTATGTTTCCTAAACCCATTCTATCACAAATCCCTGTTTTTGTCAAGATTCCCTTGCATTTCGCCCCGATCTGTGCTATACTATGCTTGATAAGTCAATAAAAACTCCCGAAAGGATGATTCTGATGAAAACGACTCGCTGTGCAATTTACGGTGCGGGCTCTCTGGGCACCGTGCTGGGCGCATACATGACCAAAAACGGCGCCGATGTAGAACTGATCAACCGCAACAAAGCTCACGTTGCCGCCCTCAACGAAAAGGGCGCACACATCACCGGTACGGTGGAGCTGACTGTTCCCGTAAAGGCACTCACTCCCGACCAGATGAGCGGCAAATACAACGTAATCCTCTTGATGACCAAGCAGCTCCACAATGTGGAGGTAGTTACCATGCTGAAGGATTACCTCACCGATGACGGCGTTATCGTCACCCTCCAGAACGGTCTGCCCGAGCCCGGCATTGCCGAGATCGTAGGCGCAGGCCACACCATGGGATGCGTAGTAGAATGGGGCGCTGCCCTCACCGCTCCCGGTGTATGTACCCTTACCAGCGAGCCCGACAGCCTCTCCTTCCACATGGGCAAAATGGACGGCATCACCGATGCCCAGGTAAAGATGGTAAAGGATCTGTTGGAGCTCATGTGCCCCGTACACGAGGAAGAAAACCTCATCGGTGCACGTTGGTCGAAGCTTCTGATCAACGCTACCTTCTCGGGTCTGGGTACCGTAGTAGGCGGTGTGTTCGGTGATGTTTCCGAGAACAAAGCTGCCGCAAAGGTTGCGGTACGTTGCATGAAGGAATGCATCGACGTAGGTCACGCCGCAGGCGCCACCTTCGCTCCCGTGCAGGGCAAGAATATCACTGCGCTGTTCTACTACAAGGGCGCAATCAAGCGTGCATTTGCCACCTTCCTCATTCCCATCGCTATGAAGAAGCACCGCAATATTGAGCCTTCCATGCTTCAGGATCTGAAGCACGGCAAGCCCTGTGAGGTAGATGCCATCAACGGCGTGGTCTGCGAATTCGGACGCAAGTACGGCGTGAAGACTCCCATCAATGATCGCATCGTAGAGATCATCAAGAAGTGTCAGGCAGGCGAGATGAAGGCACAGGCAGAGAACATCGCCCTGTTCAACGATTTGCTGTAAGGGAGAGGGAAGAGTATGCATATTCCCGTTAGCCAGTCCCAACAGGTGGATATCCTTACCTTCGAGGATGCCCGTGTCCGCCGTGCTGAGAGCGCCGACTATGATCGGGAGAAATGGCTGTATATCCCCGATTTTTACTCGGAATACCGTTACATATTGGGTACGGTGGGCAAAAATCCTTTGATCTGCATCGGCATCAATCCCTCGACCGCCGCTCCCGATGATCTGGATAATACGCTGAAATCGGTAGAGCGCATCGCCAAAGGAAACGGCTTCGATTCCTTCATCATGTTCAATGTCTATGCCCAGCGCGCCACCAATCCCGACCATATGGATCGAGAGTTGAATGAGGCGCTCCATCGGGAGAATATGCTGGCGTTCCGTTGGGTGCTGGAGCACAGCGGCGATCATCCCGCAGTTTGGGCGGCATGGGGAACTATCGTGGAGAAGCGCGATTACCTCAAAGGCTGTCTCGCGGACATGGTTGCCATTGGCAACGAGTATAATGCCGTCTGGTACCATGCAGGCAAACCCTCGGTGAAGGGACATCCTCACCATCCCCTTTATTTGAAGAAGGACTCAAAGATCGAGAACTTCGACATGGAAGGATATCTCAATAAGATCTAACAAGACAACCTCCTTGGATTACTCCAAGGAGGTTGTTTCGATTAGGAAAATCATTCTGCAATGTGATAGATCACGCCGCGGTAAAGGAGTTTGTCGATTGAAGTCGCCGCTCCGCCGACCGGTTTTACGGTGCCAGCCGAGGTAAGCACATATTCGCAATCATCTACGGTAAATACCTCTCCGATTTCAAGGATTTCGTCATGTTCAAACGGTGTATCGGCGCGGGAGGGTAAAGTGATGTTAAAATACATGCCGTATCGATTGGATGGCGTAGGGGTATGGGTAGTCATGGCGTTGTCCAGTATACAAAAATATCTGTACGGATCGGTCATTTCATCTCCCCAAGTCGGATCGAACCAATACCAATTTCCATCATCCATGCGAATCAGATTCCACAGATGGCTTCCGTTGGCATCTCCGCAGATGAACATATTTTCTACGCCGCTGACATTTAACAGCAATTGGAATAATTTGGAATAGCCTTCACAAACAAATTTTCCATACAGAAAATCGCCCATGATACTGTGCGCCCATTGGGCAGGTTCAACGCCTCCGTTGGCAGTATAGGCGTAGGTGTTGTTTTTCAGAATGGCATCGTAATAGATCAGCGCAATATTGTATGCACTGGTCTCACCTTCAGCCAATGAAACATATTCTTCAATGCCTTCATACAATATTTGATTGTAATGACTTCGATCTGCCCCCGAAGCGTATTCTTCAACCGTTGTGATGACGATCGATCCGCCCTGCCAATACAGCCAATAGGACATCCAATAAAACACAGGATGATCTTTTCGGAAAACGGTGTAGACCGTCTGGGCTTCGTCAAGGGTTAATCCGTACTGAACGTAGTTGAATGCAGCGACTTCAAATAAATCGCCCAATTCTTCATTGTATAAGTAGTAGGAAGCATTGATCGTGTTACTGTGGTGAAATTCGGTTAACACATTCTCCATTTCCTCGTAGAGCTTGCGCATGGCAGCACCGTTGGAGGCTGTTTCAAAAAATGTATATCCTTCATTGGATGCATAGAGGCCAATATCGGTATAATCGATTTGCTGATTGTTACACTCCACGCAGGTTTGATCTACGTAGTGATGCTCTTTGGGCGAAATCCATTCGCGCTCTTGGAGAATGGTGTGACAAACAGCACATTCAATGTGTGCAGAAAGGCTCCATTTGGTGCAGGCGGTGACGATAGCAGGATCGACCACTTCGGTGTGTCCAAGGGCGTTGATGGTTTGTGTTTCTATTTCACCGCAGGTGCAAGATCGCTCTTGCTTTCCCGAAAGCGTGCAGGTGGCTTCTTCCATCGTTACCCATTCACCAAACGCGTGGGTGTGTACATTAGGCTTTTCCTCTGTGGTGACATCGGTCGTTTGGATGGGCAGGGAGGTGGTGGTGTCGCCTGTCATTGGCGGCTCAGTAGAAGAGCAGGATAGCAAACTGCAGGTGCAAATAAATGGCAGTATCCATACAAGCAAACGAGATTTTTTCATTGTCTATACCTCCGCTATAATCTGTACTGTATTTATTATATCACAGATTTGTAAATATTTCAAGCGTTTCGTAAGCTCGAATTCGGCTACAGATAAGAAAATGCGCCGAGCGTCCGATCGGCATAAACAAAAAATCCGAAAGCTTTCGCTTTCGGATTTTGATGTGTGTATGATATGCGTGTAAACGAATCTATACATATCGGACACTTTTCTGCAATTTTTGAGTGCTGATCGGTTTGCCTATCATCTCAAATACTATTTTTTGCTTGTTGCTCTGCCTACCTTTTTGATAAGAATGAGCAATCCAACAATCATGATCGTCGGAAATACGGTAGCAAATAGCAAACCTGTTTTCAGATTGCCTCCTACGGCATCCGCGATCCCTCCAACCATGGCAGGACTTACTGTAGCGCCCAAATCTCCGGCTAATGCTAAGAAAGCGAACATCGCCGTTCCACCCTTCGGGCATTTTTGCGAGGAGATGCTGATCGTTCCCGGCCACATAATTCCAACCGACAATCCGCAAAGGGCACAACCGACCAGACCAATGATCGAGATCGGCGACAGGGATGCCAACAGGTAGCATACCACGCACAGTGCGCCGCATCCCAGCATGACTTTGGTCAGATCGAGCTTCTCGCTTTTCTTTCCGTAAAACACACGCGCCAAGCCCATAAAAACGGCAAACAAGCAAGGGCCGGCTAAGTCACCGATGGTTTTAGAAACGCCAAGTGCCGATTCCGTAAAGGCAGATGCCCATTGAGCCATGGTCGCCTCAGACGCGCCTGCACAGATCATCAGTACGATCATCAGCCAAAACAGGGGAAGTCTCAACAGCTGACCGATCCGCAATCCTTCTCCGTCCTCTACCAGTCGCTCTATCGGGCAAGAGAGGAAATTAATGGTGTTCAGCAACGGCACCAACGCCCAGATCAGGGTAAGGATTTGCCAATACGCTGTGCCGAATATGGCGAAAAAGAGTGTTGAACCCAAGATCACGCCAACAGCGCCCCAGCAGTAAAAGGAATGCAGAAGGCTCATCACGCCCGCCTTGTTTTCAAACGGACAAGCCTCGACAATCGGGCTTACCAAAACCTCAATCAGGCCGCTGCCGATCGCATAAAGCACAACGGCGATCAGGATGCCCACAAAGGGATCGGGCAGACGTTCCGGCAGGAATGCCATCAGGATAAGCCCCGCGGCAGATACGACCTGGGAAGCGACCACACAGGTACGGTATCCGATGATGTCAGCGAATTTTGTTGCCACTAAGTCAACAAGCAGTTGCGTTAAGTAAAATACCATGGGAACAAGCGCGATCATTTCAAGCGAAATTCCGTAGGTGTTCTTGAACGTCAAAAATAAGAGTGGCGCAAAGTTTGCGGATATCGCTTGCGTGATGAAACCGAGATAGCAAGCAATCAGCGTTTTTTTATAGTTCTTTGTTTGGGTCATAACAACTCCTTGTGCCGATATGAATTCATATACAGCATTATATCACTGAATGAAGATTTTGTAAAGCGAAATCAATTACACTTTTTCACTCTTCACCATTACCTCTTTTCGCGCAAGGGTAGACTAATCCCTTGGCGATGATGGGCGTTAAAAGTATCCGCGATCTACCGGACTTTTAACGCCATGCTTGCAAACGGAATCTATGTAAAAATTTATCTTAAATCAATAGCTGAATATCCAAAAGAATTAAGCTTTTTCTGAAGTGAATAAAACTCCGAAAAGGCTTTGGAATCTATGTTCAAGCCAATCTTTTCTAAAAATTTTTTTAATGGTGTACGCTTTAGCGTCATGTAGAATCTTGTATGGTGATCTTCTGTAAAAAATTCGTAAAAAGCAGTAGGTTTTGAAAAGCATCTCCCGCCTACAGCCATTATGACATTTCCGGAGCGGTTTCTTAATTCTTCACCTAAAACCGAAGAAAAATTTTTAACACAATCGTTGAGATTTATGTGGAATATAGTTCCATCATTGTTTTTATAAACAAGTACATCAGCAGTTATGTCGATGATGTTTTCAAAAGGAACTTGAATCACTGTGTTTTCATCTTCTATATGGTAATATTCTTGAATTTTTGCGTAAAACTCTTGCCAATTCATGTATCCACCACCTTCCTCGCTTTCATTGTACCACAATTTCACAAACATTGCAACCGTTTCGCCCCTCCGAATCCGGCTACAGGCGGGAAAAGATGTGCCGAGCAACCGATCGGCATAAACAAAAAAATCCGAAAGCTTTCGCTTTCGGATTTTGATGTTAGAGGTACGACTTTTCGCGTGAGAGGGGAAGGGGAGATCGCACCCTTGGTGATGCTGGGAGCTGCACCCCTCCGTTGCCTTTCGCAGTGTAACACCATGCTTGTAAACGAATCTATGTGTTATACTGATTTGTTTGGAAAATAAGTTCTCAAAAAATTGTTTAACGTAAATGCGCCAGAGTAATATGGTGGTGCGGCAAAAAACTTCAGGATACTTTCGATTGTCACCACATTATACTTGTTTGTGTGGTCTTTGATACTGCTTGGCAGTTCAATCCTGCCATTTAGCGCCCATTCGTCGATATTCGGTAATGTATCGGCAGTATATGTGCCGGTATGAGAAATCCCTTCGTTCATATAATCGACGTGGGGAGCAAAGAAAGTTTTCGCAAGCACCGCAACGAGGAAATGATCGATGCCGTATGAGTCAAAACGATCAAGAATAATGACGATCTTGTAGCCACCATTAGATGCAAAGGCATAGCATCCACCTACCTCAAGCCGATCAATCGCTTCTTGTGTATTCTCCTTGCAGACCGCAAGCAAAGGTGCAAGAGTCTGAAAAGCAGAATGCTCATTCTGAAGCGATGCTCTATCTTGCAAAAAGTCGAAGATGCCGCTTATGATGTAACGGCTCTTACCCAAGTACTTTCTCTGCATATTCTTCGGCACTTCGATTGAAGTCACTTTAACCCAATCGCGCAAGTTCGGTAGTGAATCCTTATCATACATGGTCAAGGATGAGATTTGTGTATTCAAAAAGTCAATACTATTGGTTCCCGAAAAAGCTGACAAAATTGCAATCAATCTATATTCAGTTTCATCGATCGTGAGATTATCCAATACCACTGCAAACTTATATCCGTCTTTGTACGGATAGGCGTAACAGCTGCCAATCTCAAGGACGTCCAATAGCTCTTGGGGATTTTCCTCGCAATGATAGAGAAATTCGTTTAGGGTCACATAAAGGGATTCCTTTATCTCCGAACGGAAAGAACCTTTATTGCCGTACATAAACGAAGAAACACCGAGAAGGCGATCTCTGCTTTTAGGCTTTACCGTAATCTGTGCGATCTTTTTGATAACCGAAGCTCCGAGAAAATCATCGGCTGTAACGGTAAACATTCTTCCCATTATCTCTTGGCAGAAGTCGGTGGTTTTAAGTTCTTCTGCAGAATATACGCCGTGGAAGATAACAACCGTGACTTTCTCTCTTCCATTCTGTGGTTTGAAGTGCTCAAGTAGGCACATCACACGGTAGCCGTTATCAAATTTATAAG
>JAZRIH010000159.1:0-3809 GCA_045645175.1 Eubacteriales bacterium
TTTATAAAAGGCGGCAAATACTTGCCGCCTACAAATTTCCAATACCACTCCCCTCGAAAGGAGCCCTCATGAAATGTTGCTACTCAAATCTCCGTGACAAAGAGGTGATCTGCGTCCAGGACGGCAGACGGCTGGGCTACGTCTGCGACTTAGAGCTTGACCCCGTGGTGGGCAAGATCTGCGCTCTCATCGTCCCGGGGACGGTATCTTTCTTTTCTTTCACCAAACGCCCTCGCTGCTGCATCCCTTGGGAGCACATCGTCCGCATCGGGGATGACATTATCCTGGTCAGCGGTGCGTTTCCCATGGGTTCGCAGGGTAAAAAATAAGAGCGCCCCTTTTGGGGCGCTCTTTCAAGTACTTTATCCTTGTTTATATCGGCAATTAGGAAAATAGCGGATATCGTAGGTCTCTCCTTGTGGACGAGGGAGACGAACCCGCTTTCCGTCGCTGAAAACAAAATCATAGGCATTCACGCGATTCCGCATTTCTACTACTGCCTCCACAGGACAGATCAAATCATAACCGTTCATCTGCACGAAACGCGCCATAAGCATTCCATCCCGTACAAACAAACGGATATCGATGATCCAAAGTCTGGTATGGAAATAGGTACGCCAAACAAACAGTGCGATAAACGGACCTCCGATGAAAATCATGATAAATATTCGAGGAGCAAGATCTCCTTCGAAAAATAACGGCAGTACCATCCAAAAAATACCAAACAGCAAGGAATAGACCTCCCACGGCATGGACGGCCCTGTCCGATGATGATTGGTATAGAGCGCTGTCTTCGTTCCTGACGTGGCTGCGCGAATTTTTCTCTGCCACGCTTTGTCCACGGTGCTGAATTCTTCTTCCATATTTTATAGATAGTTCCTTTCTCAAACGCTGGGGAAGAGATTCAAAGGGAAACTTTTTCCAAAAGTTTCCCTTTTTGTTTTCTCTTTATTTCTTCATCATGCCATCCAGCGCCGCCATGATGGCATCTGCGCAGGCATCGTATCCCATGGTGGAGGTGTTGAGGCAGAGATCGTATTCGCTCATCTTGCCCCACTGCTTGTCGGTGTGGAAATTATAATGCTCTTTGCGCTGACGGTCTTTACGGGTAATAAAAGCAACTGCCTCTTTCTCGGACACGCCGTCGGCTTCCATTGCTCTGGCGATTCGCTTCTCCATAGAGGTAGCGTAAATAAACACATTCAAAAATTCGCAACGGTCACGGAGCACATAGTCTGCGCAACGTCCGATGAGGATACACGGACCCGCCTCGGCAAGTCTGCGAATGGTTTCAGACTGCGCCTGGAAAATAGCATAGGGGAGCATATGCTGACCCGCACCTGATGTAATGGCTACGGAATAGAGCAAACTGCCCATTTTCTTCTCGTCGTAATCCTTCATCACTCTGGGGCTGAGACCATATTCCTCTGCCGCCATTTGCAACAGATGACCGTCATAAAAGGGAATATTCAGTCGCTGAGATAAAATACGGGCAACCTCTCGGCCGCCGCTGGCATATTGACGGTTGATTACGATACAAATTTTTTCCATATATATGATCCCGCCTTTCAAGGTGATTTCTTTCTAATCATATTATACATGATTTTTACGGATTTGTCAACTATGTTTGTGCAATCCATTCAAATTATTCTGTGACAATCCATTTGGATTTCTCTAAAATTTCTATTCTTTCCCTCTTGACAAATGCTGTTCTCTGTACTATAATATTTTTAGAACATTTGTTCGCTTTTCGAGGAGGAATCGCTCATGAAACGAGAATACAAGAAGATCGCCCTGGGGGTAGAGGCTAAATTTCTTACCGATGGAACCATTTTACCCCGCGCCATCTGGCTGGACGGATGCCGCTACACAGTAGAGCGGATCCTTAGCAAAAACAAACGGCATCCCATGGAGGTGGGATGCATTGCCCCCATCGAATATGCTGTGATCGTAGACGGGTTTCGCAAGGTCATCTACTACGAGCCCTCTGTGCAGCAATGGTTTTCGGTGAAAGAGGTGGGGTGAGTCCCTCTATAACAATCAGCCGCTGTCTCGTTTGGGACAGCGGCTCTTTTTGTCAGATCATTTTATTCTTGTCAATGTAGAAGGGCTTGGAGGGATGACCGCAGAGAGTAACGCCCTGACGGATCACTACGTTCTTGTCGGTAATCACCGAAGACAGATTACTGCCCTCGCCCACGATGGTGTCCTGGAACAGGATACAGTTCTTTACCACACTACCCTTAGCAATGCGCACACCGCGGAAGAGGATACAATTTTCTACCGTTCCCTCAATTACGCAACCGTCTGCGATCATGGAGGATTTCACGGAACTGCCCGACACATACTGGGTGGAGGGAGAGTTGCGCACCTTGGTGATGATGGGCTGATTCTTCACATTAAACAGGCTATCCCACATCTCTTTATCGGTAGTCAGTTGCATAGAGCAAGCATAATACTCTTCCAGATTATTCAGATAAGCATAGAAGCCGTCATAGCGGTAAACCTTCATGTTCGCTCTGCCCATGTAGCGTGCAACGATGCCCTTGGTCAGGCTATCGTAGCCGTGTGCGGCAGCATCACGGATTGCCGACAGCAAGAAGGTGCGGTTGGCGATCCACAGATTCATGCTGACGTCCCATTCACCCTCCACATACAGGGGATGAGCAGCTACCTCGGTGAGGTTTCCGTTTTCGTCGGAGGTGTACAGATTGTACTTTTCGGATTCGTTACCGGAAAGGGTCATGCGCTTCACCGCAAAGGTGAGATCCGCGCCGCTTTCCTTGTGCTGTGCAATCATATCCGACAGATCGATATTGAAGATCGCATCCGAGTCGGCAAGCACCAGCAGTTCATCTTTGGTCTTTGCCAGCGCGTCGGAGATGCTGTACAACGCGTCCAGACGGGTATCGTAACGGTTGGCGCCTCGATTGGAGAAGGAGGCGATATTGGGGGTGAGCAGACGCAGACCGCCGGTGCGGCGCGCCAGATCCCAGTCCTTACCGCTGCCCAGATGGTCAACGAGAGACTGATAGTTGTAGCTGGTGATGACATTCACATTGGTGATGCCTGCATTGACCATGCCGGAGAGGACGAAGTCAATCAGACGGTATCTGCCGCCGAAGGGAACGGAGGCTTGTGTACGAACTGCGGTGAGTTCGGGGATATTTTTATCGTTGAGGTTTGCGAAAATAATTCCGGCTGCCATATTCATTCCTCCTTATACGCTGAGTTCATTGAGTTTGTCGGCATTGACCATCGCACCTGCAGGGATAGCCTTGCCTGCGGGAACGGTGAGCTCTGCGCCTACTACGGCGATTTCCACACCTGCACCCTTGGGAGCGCCTACGGTCGCGCCTGCGCCGATGGTAGTGTCGGTGCTGATGATGGAATAATCCACCGTTGCGCCTGCTTCTACGCGAACATCGTTCATGATAACACTATCGCGAATCACAGCGCCTTCCTCTACGTATACGCCGCTGAACAGCACCGAGTTCTCTACCTTACCGCGGATCACACAACCCTCGGTGATGATGGAATTGTTGATCTCGGCGGTATCCGATACGTACTGGGGAGGATTGCCCGAGGAACGGAAGAAGATTCTCCAGGAACGGTCATAGATGTTGAAATTGGGATGCTCACCCAGAAGATCCATATTGCCTTCCCACAGAGAGGAGATGGTACCAACGTCCTTCCAATAGCCCTGGAAGGGGTAGGCATACATTTTTTCACCTGCGTTCAGCATATTGAGGATAATGTTCTTACCGAAGTCGTTGGAAGAACCAGGAGTGTTTTCGTCGTCGATGAGG
>JAZRIH010000160.1:0-11340 GCA_045645175.1 Eubacteriales bacterium
GCCAAGCCCAAGTCCAAGCAGATCCCCACTCCCGCCGAGGCAGATGAGGACGAGGACGATTACAAACCCCTCTTTGGAAAAAAGGAGAACTGATCATGATTGCCGTATACAAAAAAGAACTGCGTATTCTCTTTTCGGGGCTCATGGGCTATGCCATCATCGCCTTTTATCTCCTCTTTGCAGGCGTGTTCGTGACCATGAACAATCTGTTCGGACAAAGTCCCGCTTTGGAATCTACTTATTCCTATCTTCTCTTTGCGCTGCTGATGATCATTCCCGTGCTCACCATGCGTGTCCTTGCCGATGAACGGCAAAGCGGTACATTCCTGCTCCTCTCCTCCCTTCCTCTGCGCACGGTAGACTATGTACTGGGAAAATATCTGGCGCTGCTCACCGAGCTTGCCATCCCCATGGGCATCGTGGGCACCTACACCTTCATTCTCGCTCTTTACGGACCTGTCCGTCCTCTGTCCGCCATTCTCTCCACCTTCGTGCTGTTTTTAGCGGCATCTGCCATGACCGCCATCGGATTGTTCATCTCCTCGGTCACTTCTAACTCCATTTTTGCCGCCGTCCTGACCCTTGCCGCCCTTCTGCTCATCTACTATCTGCCCGGACTCGCGGTTTTGCTCCCCGCAACCGCCATGGGCTCCTTCTGGCTGTACACCCTGCTGATTCTGGGCATTGGCGCGCTCATCGGCTTTTTCATGAAAAGCTGGAACTGGGGACTCCTCTCCACCGCCCTGTTGGAAGGCGGTCTGGTTGCGATCCTGCTCCTTGCCCCCAAACTGTTGGAAGGCTCTGCCGCCCTCGTGCTGGGAATGCTCTCCCTCACCGATCGCTTTGAGATGTTCTCGCTCTACGGCATTTTCGACATCACCGCCGTAGTCTACTATCTGTCGGTTGCCTTCCTATTCGTATTTTTCACCGTCGCTTCTATGGAAAAGAAGCGCTGGAACTAAATTTTCCGCCAATTTTGGGAGATAAATATGACACAAACACCCCAATCCCCCCATCGTCTGCATCCCTCCAACAGCTGGATGCTCCTGACGGCACTGATTTTACTGTCGGTGATTTTGTTCAACAGTCTGATCGGGCTGATCCCTTCCCGCTTCACGCTGCTGGACCTCAGCGAGCAGAAGATCAGCGAGGTCAGCGACGCCTCCAAGGAGTATCTGACTACCCTTCAGGAAGACGTGAGCTTCTATCATGTCTGCAACGCAGGAAATGAAGACAAAGCCCTTCAAAAGCTGCTTGAACACTACGATCAGCTGTCGGGACACATTCAGGTGGAGTCGGTTGACCCCACCGTCCGTCCCGGCTTTGTATCCAAGTACACCGATCAGACGCTGACCGACAACAGCCTAATCATCACCGGCGCCAAACGTGCCAAAGTGCTGGATTATAACGATCTGCTCCTTTACAACGTCTATTACACCGCCGACGGCGTTGGCTATGACCTGCAAAGTCAGATGACCTACGAGGATTTCATGACCTTTTACGAAACCTATGCCGATTCCTTCGGCATGGGGCTGTATACCTATCAGACTCTGTTCGTGGGTGAGGATGCCATCACCTCTGCCATCGACTATGTCACCTCCGATGTCCTGCCCACCGTTTATGCTACCGCAGGACACGGCGAATCTGCCCTGCCCGATTCGATCTATGCCTATCTCGACAAGGACAATATCGAGATCGCTGATTGCGCTACCTTGAAAGACGGCGTCCCTGCCGATGCCGCCGCTCTGCTGATCTATGCGCCCATCGAGGATTTTTCCGATGAGGAGATCAATGCGCTGAAAGATTATCTGCTTGCAGGCGGAGACGTGCTTCTCCTCAGCGCCCCCGACACGCTGAAATTAACCAAACTCCGCGGTCTCTTAAAAGACTTCGGCTTAGATGCTAAGGAAAATCTCATTGCCGAGAGTAATCAGGACGACTATCATTATTACAAATACTTCCTCGCACCCGATACGACGGGAGCAAGAGAATTCTATTCCCTTGCCTCCTACACCCTCCTTGCCCCCAACTGCCACCCCCTGTTCATGGTGCAGGGCAAGTATTCGGTCACCTACACCTCCCTCTTTGCCACCTCGGATGAGGCGTACTTAGAGCCAATGGATTCTGGCGATTCCGAAGAGAAGGAAAACAGCTCTGCGGATTCTGATGCGCAAGCCACCAAGGGACGCTATGACATCGGCGCAATGGTGACGGTAAACGGAAAGAAGGCAGGACATATTTGCTGGCTGTCCTCCTTCGAGATTTTGGAAAACGAGTGGAACACCTCTTCGGGCGGCGGAAACTTCACCTATTTCCTGACCATTTTGGAAAATATGTGTGAGAAGCAATACTCCCTCACCATTTCCTCCAAGATTCTGGATGCCGACGTACTGGTGCTCTCCAATTTGCAGATCGGATTTTGGGGCGTGCTCCTCATTGCCGTGATTCCCATGATCGTTCTGGGCATCGGTGCAGTTATTCTGATCAAAAGGAAGTACCGCTCATGCCGATAAAAAAAGCCATTCTCACCGCAGGCATCATTGCCCTGTTTCTTGCCCTCTGTCTGACGGTGATCCTTCTTCTGCCCGAAGACAATACCCATCAGCCTGCCGATACCACCGCCGAAAATCTTCAATACTTCTTTGACAGCAACCACATCGATCATATTACGGGACTGTCCTTCACTTATCAAGGCAAATCCACCATCTCGCTTACTAAAGAAAAGTCCGGATGGCAGGTAACCGATCGTGCAGGGCTTCCCGTCAGCGGGTCTGCCGTGTCCGATTTGCTGGATACTGTGGAGCAAATGCTGGCTATTCGGGTGATCACCGAAACCTGTGAGGACATTTCCGAGTATTCCCTGGACAAACCCACGTTGAAGTTGACGCTTGCGGAAAAATCCTCTTCCAAAACCTATCTCTTTGGAGCATACAACAGCCATTTCAGCGGCTATTATTGCATGGTGGAGGGAACGAAGGCGGTCTATCTCTTGGACGAGAGTTATCTGCTTTCTTATGACGTTGACCTTTCCCATCTGCTCCGCACCGAGCAGATGCCCGCCCTTGCGCTCCCCCCTTCTATCGGGGTAACCGATTCCAATGGCGAGTCGGTGGAACTGAGCAATGAAGAGATTGCCAAGCTGAGCGATCTTCTCTCTCAAACGAAAATAGAGCGGCTCATCGACTACGGCAAAGAAAAGTATGCCGCCTACGGGCTGGATACTCCCACCGTCTTCACCACTCTTCGGGAGGACGGCAATCCTCTCACCCTACGCTTGGCCAAGGGCGAGAGCAAGGAGCTGGTTTATCTTGTCATCGATGACAAGGAGCTGATCTATCTCATCACCTGCCCGGACATGGATGGGCTGTTGGGATATCTCCAATAAAAAAACGAAACTTTATAGAGCGATACCCTCAAGGGCAGTTTGGGTAATACGTCACCTACCGACAGAAGAAATTTTTTTGTTACTTAAAAGACTCTAAACTATAGAAACCGCAGATTGATTTTCTGCGGTTTCTGTGATATAATAGGGATATAAGTAAAAGACTATGAGTTTGTTAGATAAAGTTGAACGACAAATAAGAAATTATCAAGGAGATAATATGAGTTATAAAGATACATTGTACAATCATTTTCAAGCAATAATTGGAAAACGATTGGAGGAATTGCATCTCGCGTGTGAGATGATGATGTTTAACTTTGAGGAATTTGCACTTCACACGCAATGCCTAACCCGTATAATTCGTAAAGAGGATATTCTTGTAACAACCTTGGATTATCAAAATTGGGATCGCGAGGTGGATGAAAATAATGATGAATGGTATTTTGTAAAGCAATATAAAGAAAACATTGTGGGAGGTATTGTAACATCGGTAAATGTTTCTTCTCTTTATGATGTAGTCATCATCTTGGATAATGGTATAAGAATTGAATTGATTAATAAAAATGGTTACCACCATTTTGACGATGAATGTGAACAATGGAGACTTTTTAAGGTTGATGATTATTCGCATCCCCATATCACCGTGTATAGTAAAACTGTTGATATAGCAGTAAATTGGTAGCTTTTTTCAAAGAACGTTGACAAATTCTTATTTGTCGTTCAGCTATATCGCAAGTTTCGATTTTGTTGAACAAACTCATAGGATTTTGCTCATACACCTATTATAACACAAAAAGCGCAGAACGTCAATCTGCGCTTTCTGTATTTTAGAGCTTTTAAATCAACAGAAAAATCTATTGTTTTCTGTCGGTAGGTAACGGACTACCAAAACCGTCCTTTAGAGTGTCGCTCTTTCGAGTTCCGTTTTATATTCCGTATTTGACTTGAATTCGTGTCAGCTTTTCGCCAAATGGCTTTGCCATGAACCACAGGAAGATGAAATTAGACACAGCGTACAACAGCGTATGGGGAATCGATGCGGTCACCGCCCCAAGATAGAGCGCCCATCCCACACCGCCGTCAGCGCTGAGCATCACCCATAAATCCATGACCAGCGAATAGAGGATGCCCGAGAGCACACCGTAGGCGAGCAAAAGCAATCGACTCTTTCGAAGGGGCGTGCGCAAAACGCCTGCCAAAAATCCGATGAGTCCCCACGCCAGCATCTGAAAGGGCGTCCACGGACCTTGCCCGAACATAAAATTGGACAAAAGTGCCGATAGCGCCCCCACCAAAAATCCCGCTTCGCCACCCAGATAAATGGCGGCGATGACGGTGATGGCGGTGATAGGCTTGAAAAAGGGGATGAGTCTGCCCACTACCGAGAGGGCAATCAAAATGGCGACGATGACCATCCGTCGGGAGCCTACCCTCTTTTTCTCAAATCCTGCGGAAAACAGCAAGAGGGAGAGCATCGCTACCGCCAAAATCACCAGCCAATATTGCTTGGGCGAGAGCAACACGCCACCCAGCCACACGGTGAGTGGGATCAAAAGAAGCGGGATGGCATAGCGCAGAGTGTTGCGCAGACCTTTTCCGGGGATCACAAGCATGATCGATCCCCTTTCTTTGCGCCGTTCAATCGGCACAGCTCGGCTGCCGCCTCCACGGTCACCGCGCGGTAGTAATAGCCCTTGGTCATGCGGGCGATGGCGGTGGTGTAGAAGGTATTTTCGGAGAAAAATTCATCGGGTGCACCTCCCGATACAATGGAGCCTCGGAAAAAGAGGGCGCACCGATCGGCGGCAAGGGCGGTGAATTCCAAATCGTGGGTCACGATGACCACGGTCACGCCCTGTGCCTTCAGGGATTGCAGGATCTCCGCAAACGCCTGCTTTTTCTCGGCATCCAAGCCTTTGGTGGGCTCGTCCATGAGGATAAGTCGCGGCTTAGTTGCCAGCACCTTTGCAAGGGCCACCAACTGCTGCTCGCCCCCCGACAGATCGTAGGGGTGTTTATCCATGAGATAGGTAAGATCGTAGGGGAAATCGTCGAGCATGGCCCCTGCATCGGCAAGCTCCTCTTCCACGGTGTTTTTCAGAAAAACGGTGCCCACGTCCTGAGGAAGAAGCGTCAGGCAGTTTTGATAGAGGGATTGTCCCGTATAGTCCTTGAGTTTTTTGCCAAACAAACAAATCGTTCCCTTGTAGGGGCGCAAAAACTTAGATGCGGCAGAGAGCGCGGTGGTCTTGCCCGATCCGTTTCCGCCGAGGATGCAGAAGATCTCTCCCGTATGCACCGAGAAGGTGAGGTCGAACAGCACATCGGGGAGGGCTTTTCCGTAGCGGAAATACACTCCGTCAAACTCCAACGCCACCTCCCCCATGGGGGGATTTGCTTTTTCAAGGGTACGGATGCGATTGTCATAGCACTCCTCGATCATCCTTCGTCCCTCTCCCACGGTGAGGGGACACTCGCCGCTTTGTCCAAGCTGATGATAAAGCCTTGCGGCGGCAGGCATGCCAAGGAGCAAACTCTCCTTCCCTGCCATTTCCGCGATCACCGCTCGCGGGTTGCCGTCCATGATCAGCTTGCCCTCTTCCAACACCATCAATCGATCGCAAAGAGGAATCAGCTCCTCCAGACGATGCTCGGCAATGAGAATGGTCAGGGAGAAATCGCGGTTGAGTTTTTTCAGCGTCGCCATAAACTCCGATGCGGCAATGGGGTCCAGCTGGGCGGTGGGCTCGTCCAAAATCAGCAGATCGGGATTCATCACCATCACCGATGCCAGACAGAGGAGTTGCTTTTGTCCGCCCGACAGTTCGGACACCGAGCGGTCGTACCAATGCTCGATGCCAAAATAGCTTGCCATTTCTGCAACTCGTCGGGCGATCACCCCATGGGGGAGATTCATATTTTCCAGACCGAACGCCAGCTCGTGCCACACCTTGTCGGTGACGATCTGATGCTCGGGATTTTGCATCACAAATCCAATCTTGCAAGCCGATTCCTCATCGGCAAGCTCGGCATACGGTGTGTGCTTGTAACCAATTGTTCCTGTCTGCCGACCCATGGGTGCGATCTCCCGTTTGAGCAGACGAAGGAGAGTGGATTTTCCGCTACCCGTTGCACCGCAAATGGCGGTGAACTCGCCGCTGTGGAGCGCAAAAGACAGATCGCTCACCGCAGGGGCTTTACACAGCGGATAGGTAAAGCTCAGATTTTCCACACGCAGTATTTCCATGTGATCCACTCCTTTCCTTCAATGATCATGGGTAAAAAAGTTAATAAGCCGTAGGACAGATAGCCAAGGATGCCGAGCATCGATGACTCTGCCGATTGCATGGTGGGGTAAACGGTAAATCCGACTGCTCCCTTTACCATTGCCATCACCGTCAGTACGGTGAGCCCTACCATCAGGCAGAGCAGAATCACATCGCCTTTGCGGATGCGATAGTCGGAGTATCGGCTTCGTTTGCCGATTCCGTAGCCGCGGGCAACCATGCTGTCAGCGGTGACAATGCCGTTTTCCAGCGCCCAGGTCACCATCACCGAGAAGACGCGCAGCTCACCCTTGATGCGGTCGATGATGTTCTCGTCTTTATAAAGTCCCAGTGCCGTCTGGGTCTGCTTGACCTTTTTCTGCTGATTCGCAAACAGAGGAATGTATCGAAGCGCCATGGACAAAATCAGCGCAAGTCTGGGAGAGAGTCCGCCGAAGAGATAGAGCCAAGCATCGGCGGTCATGCCCTCGGTATAGGTACGAAACCAATAGAGGGATGCCACGAGCACCATGGCGGTGAGCAGACCGTAGATCAGTGCCTCCAAGGTGATGGGGTTATGATTCATCACAAACAGCACCGTTGCACCGTTGTGAGAAAACAGGGGATTGAGCAGAGTCACTCCCACAAACAAGCATAGGAAATAGAAATGGGATCGCCCTTTGAATCCTCCGTTTTGCAAAACGGAGGCAGTCAGCGCTCCCACCAACGAAATAGAAAGGAGGATGGGATCCATGGTAAAGAGAATGATCCCCACTACCGACAGACAATGCATAGCCGCCACGGTGGGATTATACCGCAAAAAGTGTCCCATTGTATTCCTCCTTTCTTTATTTATCATTTATTCACTCAGTATATTGCTAATATCCAGCGTATACTCCCAGCAGATGCTGTCCCCGTCCGAGAGCACGTATTCGCCGCATCCCACCGATGCACGCTCGCCGTTGACGGTGTACACCCAACCCGACAGATCGCCAAACTCAAATTCGTAAAGATAGCCGATGCCTGCCATATATGCCATGGTATCGGTACCCCGATTGTCGATCTGAATTTCATAGAGCCGTGCCGCATCGCAGAGAATGTCGTAAACCGTGTCCCCTTTTTCGATGGGCAACTCCACTTCTTGCAAAATTACCCCGTCTGCGGGGATGTGGGATTTGTCCGACTTGCCCGCAACGGCATCGCAACGGATGGTGAGGGTCACGTAACCGGCGATCTCCTCTTTTGCTGGGGGAGCATTTCCGTAATAATCCTCGGCAGACTGAAAATCGGTGACCCACACAAACAAAATGAGCAGTCCGCCTACGATAAACAGCGCCAAGAAATTCTTGAAATGCCGTTTTTTCAGCACCGCCAGCAGGATGCACCCTACAGCGCACAGTCCTGCAATCACCAAACTCACCGGGATACGATAATCGGTGGCAGGCTTGGGAGCGGGGGCGGTAGGTGCAGAAGGAGTTTCCTCCTCCTCGGGGATGGGAGCGGGATCAGATGTGGGAGGCTTGGGGAGATCGCTCTCCTTGTCGAGGAGATAGACCGATCCCTTACTCTCTGTCATCCGCAAATAGTCGATCATGGCAAGATAGACCTGAGAAGTGGCGTTTTCATTGGCTTTTCCCCCAAATGTATGGGAAAACTCGCCGTTTTCCAAACAGTATTTCTCGATGCCGTCCAGCACCGTGTTGCCGTTTTTCATAAAGCGAGTGTCGTTCATGGCATCGATGGAGAGTGCCGACAGCGCCATCAGCACCTGAGCACCGCTTTCGGGATTTTTCACGCCGTAACTGGAAAAATCACCGTCTTCCTGCTGTTTGGAGGACAAAAAGTCCAGCGCACCTTCTACCGCTTCTTTTACGTCTTCATTGGTTTGGACATACGGTGCCAGTGCCTGCAGGACCATTGCGGTCACGTCCACGTCACCATAGGCTCCGCTGAGGGCAAATCCGCCGTCCGCAAGCTTCATGGCAAGGATGGTGTCAATGACACTCTCTGCCGAATGGGTATCGCTTTCCAATCCATTGTTCAGCAGATGCAGGGCAAACACCCAGCTGACGATTCCCTGCTGTCCTGCCGCATGTTCAAACAGATCGGACACAAGCGCCTCCTCGGCGCCCACCGCCTGCAACAGCAGAGCATATTTCAGACGAGTAGATGCGGAATAGACCTGCGTTTCGTTGAGATAATCGGTAAGTCCTTGGCGGTATGCTGAAAAATCGTATCGTCCCTGCTGGCGAAGGGCAAGGACATACCACTCCGCCCACACCCCTGCGTTTTCCGAGAGTGCGGAGTCGAGCCACTCCTGCGTGCTCTCTGCCTTGTCCCGTGACAGTCGGGACGCAAGGATTCCTTCTTCAATCGATTGTGCTTGCCCTGCTCCATCGGTATCGGCAAACACCGACAGTCCGCTTCCCAAAAGGAAGCAGACTGTTACAAGGCAGATTGTTTGAATAATGTTTTTAGTTCTCATATTTTTTGGAACGCTTCATTGCCAGCGCCATGCATCCAAGTGCAAGAACTGCCATAGCGCTCGCTCCCATCACACCGTCACCGGTAGCAGGAGGCACAACTGCGGCTGCCGATACACTTACCGTACATACGGGAGGTACCAGCGTCATGCTGTCGGAGGTTGCACTGACAGTCAGCTTGCCTGCCTTGTCTGCTTGGATGGTGACCTTACCATTGCTGTCGGTGACATAGTCGGTCTGCTCGCCGTTGATCAGAATCTTTGCGCCCGCTACGGGGAGAGTGATGGGATTCCAATCAGCATCGTAGCCCGATGCCGACAAGGTGAGGGTGAAGCTCTCGCCTTCTTTGACGGTGAGGGTACTTACATTGAAATAACTCAGTTGATCCGACCATGCGGTGAGGTCGGTGTACACATAGGCGGTGATGTAATCGCCATCCTTGACGGTGTCGGAAAGTCCCATCACCGCGGGCGCGTTATTCACGCCATAGCCGTAGCTGCCGCCGTTGGCGATGCCCCACAGCTTATCCAGCGAGATGCCCCACTGGCTGTTGGAATAGGCATAGCCCGCTTCGGCACCGCCCTCATAGCCTGTTTCATGGGCATTGTAGAGGGCATCGTTAAGGGTGAGCACACCGTCATTGTCAATATCGGTAACGGTCACAGGCTCTTGCACCATCACCAGCTTGCCCTTGTCATCGGAAATGGTGACGTACACGTTGGCGCTGTCCGCTTCTGCGGCAAAGCTACTCAGGGTCATCATGGGCAGGAGCAGACCTGCAGTCAGAATGGTGGCGAATTGTTTTTTCATGTTGAAAAACCTCTTTTCAAATATAAATGTATACAAAACCTTACGGTTCGCACCCAAGCTCATCTGAGGATGGGGCATCTTGGTTTTTCTCTTGTGCTTTTTCTGCTTTCATCGCCGCAATGCGCCTTTGCTTTGCGCGAATCCGCTTTTCTCTGTTTTTCTCTGCGCGATCATCCTCACGGGGCGGCTTGATTCCCGCCGCCTCCAAGGCTCTGGGCCACGGACCTAAAAAGGCTTTGATCGCCACTACCTCACGGTCGGAAAAATCCCCCCGCTTGGGATAGCGATCCTCGCCGCTTGCCTGCAGGCTTGCATATTTCTCCTGCAACAAGGCAAGGCAATCGGCTTTAGTGAGTTTTTTGTCTGTCATAATTTCCTCCAAAACAAAAACGCTTTTCCACCGTCTGACGACGGTAAAAAAGCGCAGCTGTCCTGTACTCGGCAAAATGGGCAGACTCCACCCACACGCTGAGAAAAAACGGCTGCACTTTTCATATCCAAAAATGCCGCAATTGCAAAAAGCAATTGCATCCTCTACATACGACCGATGAGTATTCCGACTTATGAAGTACACTTCAATTACGGTAATGATGGTTGCGACGGAATTGCACCGAACTTCCCTCTGATCCGACGGCTGTCGGAATCGGACGCAGATTATTCTGTTAGCCCAAGTATAGCATACGAATACTGACTTGTCAAGTGGTGGGCGAAAAATCAAGTAGGCAATCTATGCTGCAATTACGCATCCCACTCAAAGCTGCGGGGCTGTCCCACGCTTTCCAGTCCCTCAAAATCACGCTGGCGAAGGACCTCGTAAATGCCGATAGCGGCGGCGTTGGACAGATTCAAGGAGCGCAGATTCTCCCGCATGGGGATGCGCACGCAGGAATCGGGATTTTCTTGCAACAGCCATTCGGGCAGACCTGCCGATTCCTTGCCGAAGACTAAGATCGAGCCCTTGGGATAGGTCACGTCGGTGTGACGGCGAGGGGCTTTTGTTGAGAAGAAAAACATCGGAGCATCCCGATTAACAGTGAGAAATTCCTGCAGATTTTCATAATAGCGGATGTCCAGCTTGTCCCAATAATCCAGACCCGCTCGCTTGAGTTTTTTATCGTCGATGGTGAATCCCATGGGCTTGACCAGATGCAAAGTGGCACCGATTGCGGCACAGGTACGGGAAATATTGCCGGTATTCTGGGGAATCTCCGGCTCAATAAGAGCAATGTTCAAATCGTTCATGTCAAACTCCATTCCGCCGCCCTTGCGGCGGCACAAATACATTGGGAAATTCAAATGAGTGCGCTATGCGAACCAAAATGGGCAGGGGCCTATTTTTAATTTGAATTTCAAAGCGAGAACAGCTACACTCCGGGTTTTGGTAAAATATACTTTCACG
>JAZRIH010000161.1:0-3229 GCA_045645175.1 Eubacteriales bacterium
CAAATTGTTGTTTTGGTCGTAGGTGTAGGTGGTTATGTTGCCCTTCGCATCGGTTGCGGTCAGTCTGTTACCAAAAGCATCATATGTGTATGTCTTGGTTTTACCAAGCGCATCGGTCTCGGAAAGGAGATCGCCGGACTTGGAGTATGTGTATACGGTTATACCCGCAACGGCATTGGTAACTTTAGTGACCTTGTTCATTGCATTGTACTCGTAGTTGGTCGTGTTACCTGCGTCATCGGTAACGCTCAGTATGTTTCCGTTACGGTCGTAGATTCTGGTTATGACTGCACCCTTGGGATTGGTTTCCTTTACTACATTGCCAACCTTGTCGTACTCATACTGAACAAGCGCACCGTCGGGGAGTCTCTTAGAGAGAACTCTGCCCGCATCATCATAGGTAATATTGGTGACGTTATTTGCCTGATCTGTTACCTTGATGGTTCTGTCTTCTCCGTCAAACTCATATCGCATGGTATGAGCGTCGGGGAAAGTAACGAGGTCGTTCTTCATATTTCCGTTGTAGGAATACGACGTTGTATTGCCGTTGGCATCGGTTACAGCGGTCTTTTGGTAGTTGACGTCATAAACATTTACGATAGACTTTCCGTTGGCATCAACCATTCTGAGCAGGTTTCCGCTTTGATCGTATTCATAAGTCGTAACCTTATTGTCCGCGTCGGTCTTTGAGATCACCTGACCGAGAGCATTATGCGCATACTGCGTTGTGTAGCCGCGTGCATCAGTCTGAGACTTCAAGAGTCCGCCGACATAGGAATAGGTAACGGCGTTCTTACTGCCGACCTTCTTGGTGGCGGGCATACCGTTCACATCGTAGGTGTAGAGCGTTACGGTGCCGCGAATATCGGTGTGCTGTATCATCTGATTACGAGAGTTGTAAACGAAGGTCTCGGTGGGAACTACGCCATTGATTGCGGGATATGTGATACAAGTAACGTTACCCTTATCGTCATAGGTGAAGTAGGTCGTATTACCATTTCTGTCGGTTACCTGCGTAGGCTTGTTGAAGTTGTTGTAGGTCTTTACAACAGCGTTGCCATTAGCATCGATCTCTTTTGTTACGTTGTTGCGCTCATCGTACTCGTAACGCTTTTCGTTTCCGTTTTCATCAACGTACTTGATGAGAAGTCCGTCGCAGTCATATACACGGCGGCTGGTCTTGCCATTTCTGTTGGTGGCGATTCTTGTATCGCCGTCGCAGCATTCACAAGCATCATCGCTATAATCGAAATAAGTGGTATGATCCAATGCATCCTTCTGAATAAACATACGACCGTAATCGTCATAGGTATTAGTGAAATAACAAGTGCCCTTAGAGTCCGTACCTGAAACAACGCACTTATTCTCATCATACGCATAGGTGAGTTCGTTGCCGTTTACGTCGCGGATCTTTGTGAGCAATCCGTTTGTGTAGGTGAGAATTGCTTCTCTTTGATCGTCATCATACACACGGATGATTTTGCAGGAAGAATCCTTTTCAAGATAGATCTTCTTCCCGGAAACGCCATCGGTGATGGTGATCAGAGTGTTGGAATAAGAAATAAGCGTTTCAAATCCCTGATGATCCACAATCTTCGCAAGGTCTCCGCTTGTATTATAATATTCGGTTCTCGCAGAATTGCAGTCGATGATATACGGATACTGACCGGAGTGATCCACAGTAAGAACGTAACCGTTCTTGCTTGCACTGCAGCAAGTGAATCTAGTGCAGCAATCGCTGTCTGCTGTATAGCGATAGAAGGTAGAGGGATTCTTGTAAACGAGTGCTTCGCAATCCTTGACCTCAATGCGTTTTTCGAAGTTATGGTACCAGCCTGCACCTAGCATACCGCAAGCAAGCTTAGTGGAATCGTAATGTGCAGTGATCTTTATACCCTGACCGCCGAAAAGAGACATAAGGGTGTTTGATAGCTGATGTGCTCCGCTATATACGTCAACGGGATCTCCGATTTCTTTTTCTTTAACCTTATTGTTCTCAGACGTTTCCTCCTCCTCCGGGTCATCATTAATCTTCATAACCTTAACTATGCAACAATCGTGAACATCACTTCCGTCCTGAGCCGTCGCACAAATAATTGTGGTTCCGGCTGATTTTGCATAGATACAACCGGAGGAGGAAACAGTAGCAATATGTTTTCTGGTACTGTCCCAAGTAAGGCGCTTGTTTGTAGCGTTTGCAGGGCAAACCGTAGCTGTCAATTTGTAAGAACATCCTATTTGAAGCTCGATATTTTTTCTGCTCAGGTTGATATCTTCTACACAGATAGGATCTATAACGGTAAGAGTGCATTCTCCCACAGTACCGCTTCCGTCACAAGCAGTAGCACGGATCTTTGTGGTACCGGGATTCTTTGCACAAACCAAACCGCTGTTAGGATTGACTGTAGCAACGCAATTATCATCACTTGTCCAAGCTACACACTTGTTGGCCGCGTTTGAAGGGCAAACCGTTGCATGAAGATATACGCTCTTGCCGGTAAGAAGTGTGTATGAATCCGGATCTACGCAAATGGAAGAAACAAGGGTATCTCCCGATACGATTACCGTGCAGGAAGCGCTCTTACCGCTGCCGTCAGCAGCAGTTGCGGTGATCGTTGCCCAGCCCTTGGAAACAGCCGTCACTTTGCCGCAGTTTACCGTTGCTACGGTATTATTTGAGCTTGTCCAATACAAGTTTTTATTACTTGCATTGTCGGGACAAATTGTAGCTAAAAGGTGAGTGCACTGACCTTCCTCAAGAGAAAGGGAACAACGGTCAAATGTCACCGAGGTAACGGGGACTGTGCCGCTTACTGTAACGGTAAGGCAATCACAACAACCGCTTCCGTCTGCCGCGGTTGCATAGATGGTAGCTGTACCTTCGGCTTTTGCATGGATATATCCGCTGGAGGCATTGACGGTAGCAACGTTTGTATTGCTGCTGCGCCAAGTGACTTTCTTACAGTCTGCATCGCAGGGACATACTTCCGCACGGGCTACATAGGACCAGCCACCAACCTTAAGTGTGATATTTTTAGGAGAAACAGTAACTGAATTTATACAGATCATATTTTGTCCTCCTTTTTAAAACATTTTGTCAATAATAACCTGCTCATTACGAACAAGGTCGAGATTGAAGGTAACAACGATTCCGGCATCATCTTCAATCGGGTGGCAGTTCTTGCCATACTGCCAGATGGCGATAAGTCGGATCGTAGCCATGTCGTTC
>JAZRIH010000162.1:0-4052 GCA_045645175.1 Eubacteriales bacterium
GAGATGTCACCCACTTTACGAGAATGCACCACGGGGAGTGGAAGAAACGCCTCAGAAATGGAGCGTCCTCAGACGCGACATCTCTGGGCCGCTCCTTTCACTACCCGTGGTGCATTCTCGTAAAATGGATGACATCTCGGCAACGAGGGTTTGTGATCTCGTCACGGTTTGTTATTTCTCCACAGCTTGTGATCGGAAGAAGGTGCTTTTCTTTCCCTGTGTCGCCAAAAATCCAAACAAATGTTTGCATTCCTATTGACTATTTTTCCAAAAGGGTGTATAATAACAGCAGAACATTCCTAAAGAAAGGCACACCCCATGAAACGCAAATTCCTATCCCTCCTTCTCCTCTTCGCCGTCCTGCTCCCTCTGACAGGCTGTGGCGCACTCTTCCCTGCCACCACTGATGGCGGCGCCGACCTTGTTGTCCCCGCCGATGGCAAGACCCTCACCGTTTCCTTCTTGGACGTTGGACAGGGCGACTCCATTTTCATTGAACTCCCCGAGGGCAAAACCATGCTCATCGATGCTTCCGAATCCGACCAAGCCGACGGCATCATCGACTACATCAAAGATCGTGGTCACGATACCCTTGACTATGTGGTTGCCACCCACCCCCACGCCGACCACATCGGCGGCATGGCAGAGGTGCTGGAAGCATTTGACGTAGGCGAAATCTGGATGCCCGATGCCGATGCTGATACCAAAACCTACGAGCGTCTGCTGAACACCGTTGCCGACAAGGAGATTCCCCTCCACGTGGCAGAGGCAGGCAAGACAATCCTGAACAGCGAAAGCCTGAACATTTCTGTCCTTGCCCCTTGCAAGGATGAGTACGACGACCTCAACGATTACTCTGCCGTGCTCAGCCTCACCTACGGCAAGACCCGCTTCATTTTCACCGGCGATGCCGAGACACTGAGCGAAGGCGAGATTCTGGATTCGGGCGCATCCCTTTCCGCTGACGTGCTGAAGCTGGGCCATCACGGCTCCTCCACCTCCTCGTCAGAAGATTTTGTGAAGGCGGTCGATCCCAAATGGGGTGTGATCTCCTGCGGCGAGGGCAACAGCTACGGACATCCCCATGCCGAGATCCTCACCCGATTTGAAAAGCTGGGCATTGAACTGCTCCGCACCGATCTGCTGGGCACTATTGTGATGACCTCTGACGGCAACACCGTCCGCTTTGGCGAGGCTGAAAGCGAAGGCAATGCTGATGACAAGCCCGCCGACACCACCGCCCCCGAAGCGGCTGTGTATCATTGGATTCTCAACACCTCCTCCAAGAAGATCCACCGTGAAGATTGCGCCTCTGCATCCAAGATCAGCGATGCCAATCGCGCCGAGTCGAACAAATCGGTAAGTGCACTGATTGCCGAGGGCTACTCCGCCTGCGGCACTTGTGATCCTGTGGACTAATAGTATAAAATCAATTTTTTTATCGACCAGCCAAGGAAGTGGAGGAGCCTGAGGGGGCGAAAACTTCGGCGTTTGAGATGATTTCGCCTCCTCAGATACATCGAAATCCCGACAAAGGCGGGATTTCTTCCTATAAAGTCAATCGTTACGAGGTACACACATGGAAGAAAAAGCAACATTTTGGGTCATTGACCGGATAGAACATGATCTTGCCGTGGTAGAGATTGCCGAGGGCAAGACGGTAGCGATTCCCCTCACCTCCCTCCCCGACGGCGTGAAGGAAGGCAACGTGATCCGCCTTATGATCGATCGGGAGGAAGAAGCCCGACGGAAGAAGAAGCTCCGCTCGCTGTTTAATCGGTTGAGAGTGGACTAATATGGAGCACCTCCTGCTTATGGGCAGGAGGTGTTTTCGTTGGGATTGGTTTCGGGACACACGGTTCGTGGGATAGTCTCGGCAATTTTTCGTACTTTTCCGCTCGTGCAGAAAGGTACCCAAAGGTACGTTTTAGGGGGATTGCATCCCCCTAAAAGTCACCCCCTGCTGGTCGCGTCTGAGGACGCGACATTTCTGTACCGTTTCGGTCACTACCCAAGGTGAGCTCTCGTAAATTGGGTGACATCTCGTCAACGAGGGGAGGTCCGCCCGCCACGGATCGTTTAACGGCGAGAGCAAGCCCCCGCCCTACGACAACACAAAAATCATGCCCCACAAGTATTTGTGGGGCATTTTCAGAAGTTTTTGAAGGGTTCTTAGGGAAACTTTTTTCAAAAAGTTTCCCTAAAAGGGGTGTGGGGTGGAACCCCACATTAAAGCTCGGCGATCAGTTCGACTTCCACCAGAACGTTCTTGGGGAGGGTCTTGACTGCCACGCAGGAGCGTGCGGGCTTACCGGTGAAGTATTTTGCGTAGATGCCGTTGAATGCGGCGAAGTCGCCCATATCGGCAAGGAAGCAGGTGGTCTTCACAACCTTCTCGAAGTTGGTGCCTGCGGCTTCCAGAACAGCGCCCAGATTCTTGCATACCTGCTCGGTCTGACCTTCGATGTCGGTCGCCTCGATATTGCCGGTAGCGGGATTAATCGGGATCTGTCCGGAGGTGTAGAGCAGCGCGCCTACCTTCATTGCCTGAGAATAAGGTCCGATTGCCGCGGGAGCGTTAGGGGTATATACTTTTTCCATGATTTTATCTCCTTATATATAATATTCCTTAAAGCGTAGTTTCGGTCAAGCTAAAGCCTGCCGCCGCCAGCGCATCCACGATTTCCTTGATGTGCTGGAAGTTACGGGTTTCCAATCGCAGATGCAGATAGCAACCGCTGACGTCGATCATTTCGCTGGTGCGCTCGTGATGTACCCATACTACGTTACCGCCGTGCTCGGAGATGATGCGGGATACTTCAGCCAGCTGACCGGGCTTATCGGGAAGCTCGATGGTGATATTGCAGGTTCTGCCCGACATGACCATGCCTCGCTTGATCACACGGGAGAGGATATTTACGTCAATATTGCCGCCCGAAATAACACAGACAACCTTCTTGCCTTCTACGGGGATCTTGCCGAACATAACAGCCGCAACCGATGCAGCACCTGCGCCCTCGGCAATCATCTTCTGCTTTTCGATGAGGGTGAGGATTGCAGAAGAGATCTCGTCCTCGGTAACGGTCACGATGCCGTCCAGATATTTGGAGCAGTAGTTAAAGGTGTTATCACCGGGTTCCTTTACAGCAATACCGTCAGCGATAGTCTTCACCGAAGGCAGCCGGACGATCTCGCCCGCTTCCATGGATTTTACCATGCTGGCGGCGCCTTCCGCCTGCACGCCGTACACCTGGATCTTGGGATTCAGCGACTTCACCGCATAGGCAATACCCGAGCAAAGTCCGCCGCCGCCCACCGCCGCAACGATCACGTCTACGTCGGAGAGCTCGTCCAGGATTTCCAGACCGATGGTCGCCTGTCCCGCAATGACGTTTTCGTCATTGAAGGGATGCACGAAGGTATAGTTGTGCTCGTCCCGCAGTTCTAGCGCCTTCTTGTAGGCGTCGTCATAGACACCGGGGACCATGCAGACCTCTGCGCCGTATGCCTTGGTGGCTTCCACCTTCATGATGGGCGCACCCTCGGGCAGACAGATCAGGGATTTGATGCCGTATTTGGTTGCCGCCAGCGCAACGCCCTGAGCGTGGTTGCCTGCAGAGCAGGCGATTACGCCTCTCGCCTTCTCCTCATCGGAGAGCTGAGAGATTTTATATGCCGCACCGCGCACCTTAAAGGAGCCGGTGTGTTGGAGATTTTCGGGTTTGAGATAGAGTTTACAAGTATTTTTCATCACCGAGGAGGGGATAAGCTCGGTATGACGCACCACGTCCTTCAGCACGTAGGCTGCGTGGTAGACTTTATCAAGAGTCAGCAATGTGGACACTTCCTTTATGTGATTGATGGGATCGAATCAAAAATTTCAATCATTATACCACACATTGCAAGATTTTGCAAGTGCTTTTTTATCGAAAATGACAAATCAGGGAGATTTTTTTCGGGATACCTTATTCTTGTAGTTTATCGGTCAAGGGGAATGAAAGAGCGAAGAGCGGAGGGACGTACTGCATCGCCCCTCGCAAAAAAAGACGGCA
>JAZRIH010000163.1:0-6407 GCA_045645175.1 Eubacteriales bacterium
TCATGGTCTGACCGCCGAATACAAAGCTGTCAACACCAAGGTCAGCGAAGAGGGTCTTCATGCCCTCGCCCATGGTTACTGCTACAAAGCCGTACTGCTTTTCAGGAGCACGAACAGTCTTCACGGGAGCAGCTTCAGCAGCATCGCCTACCAGAGCGGTATGCTGGTTCTGCATATTTTCGATCTTAACGGTGTAGAGAGAGCCGTAACGGATCGCCTGAGACAGCACGCTACCGGGATCCTTAGTATGAACGTGAACCTTAACGATTTCCTTGTCCTCTACGAATACTGCGCTGTTACCGGCATTCAGTACGAACTCATGGAATTCTTCCATCATGCCTTCACCCAGATACTCTTCGCTCTTGGTAACGATGCACTCGGTGCAGTAGGGGAATTCGATATCGAAGGTTTCGAAATCAGCAAAGTTTGCTTTAGTGGATGTAGTAGGAGCATCCTTGCGGTCAAGTGCTTCAACAGGCTGATTCTTCAGCGCTGCACGCATACCTTCCAGAATTGCAACGAAGCCTGCGCCACCTGCGTCTACTACGTTTGCCTGCTTCAGCACGGGCAGAATCTCAGGAGTTTCTGCAAGAGTGTTTTCAGCCTCTTTTACCATCTGGTCGAAGAGGTTGTCAACTTCATAATCCTTGCAGGATGCATCCTGTAAGGTCTTTTCAACACTTTCGCGCATAACAGTCAGAATAGTGCCTTCGGTAGGTTTCTGAACAGCTTTATATGCTTCCTTTACACCCATTCCGAATGCTTCCAAAATGTCTGCGGAATCTACAGTCTCTTTGCCTGCGAAGCCCTTGGCAATGCCACGGAAGAACAGGGAAAGAATTACACCAGAGTTACCTCTTGCCGCACGAAGGAGGCTGCTTGCAACCTTTTCAGCGCAATCAGAGATAGAACCGCTGTAATCAACAAAATCAGATGCGGGCGACATAGTCATGCTCATGTTGATACCGGTATCACCATCAGGAACCGGGAACACGTTCAATTCATTAATCGCTTCCTTTTGATTGTGAATGGAATTTGCCGCGGATACTACCATGCTTGCATAGGTAGCACCATCAATTTTAACGGTGGACGTTTCTTTTACGTTCTGCTCGTCTTTCATGGATCCAGTTCTCCTTTAGATCATTATTCACACAGAAACATTTTAGCACAAAAAAGATGATTTGTCAATACTTAATTCCCTTTTCTTGCCTTATAATTTCAATTATTTGTATTTTTCGACTGAAAAAATTTAAAATCCGGGATTTTACTCCCTTTCGAGGCAACAAAATTGACTTAACCAACCATCTAAAGGGGGGTACGGGCGGCTAATGCCGCCCGTTTAACGTTTCAATTACTTGAAATATTCAACTGCTGCTTCAAAGATATGAGGATCGTAATTACCTTCCACATTCTTATACAGACCGTCATTGTAACGCTCGGTGTGACCCATCTTACCGAATACACGACCGTCGGGAGAGGTAATGCCCTCGATTGCCATAGCACTGTTATTAGGATTGAAGTGGATATCGGTGGTAGGTACGCCATCAAAGTCAACGTACTGAGTAAGGATCTGACCGTTTTCAGCAAGTTTTGCAATCAGTGCTTCATCGGCATAGAATCTGCCCTCGCCATGAGAAATGGCTACGTTATAAACCTCGCCCACCTTGGTCTTTGCAAACCAAGGAGACTTATTGGAAGCGATTCTGGTACATACAATTCTGGACTGGTGACGTCCGATGGTATTGAAGGTCAGAGTAGGATCGTTTTCGGTAGTATCTACGATTTCGCCATAAGGAACCAGACCCAGCTTGATCAGCGCCTGGAAACCGTTACAGATACCGCCCATCAGACCCTCACGAGTCTTCAGCAGTTCGTTGGTTGCTTCCTTAACTGCGCCGGAGCGGAAGAATGCGGTAATGAACTTACCGGAACCGTCGGGTTCGTCGCCGCCAGAGAAGCCGCCGGGAACAAAGATCATCTGAGATTCCTTCACACGCTTAGCAAAGTATTCAACAGACTGAGCAATTCCCTGCTGGCTCAGGTTATTGATAACCACGATCTCGGGATCTGCACCTGCCATAGCCAGTGCCTTAGCGGTATCAAATTCGCAGTTGGTACCGGGGAACGCAGGAATCAGAACCTTAGGACGTGCGATCTTAATTGCGGGAGCAGGATAAGACTTCGCCTCGAAGCTGTATGCGGGGATATCCTTCTTGGGCTGTTCGATATTGCAGGGGTATACATCCTCCAGCTTATTTTCGTAAGCGTTCAGCAGTGTGTTCATGCACAGAGTTTCGCCCTCACGGGTGATGGTTGCACTCTCAGTGGTATAAC
The DNA here is from genome assembly GCA_045645175.1 of Eubacteriales bacterium. Lineage (GTDB taxonomy): Bacteria > Bacillota > Clostridia > Oscillospirales > CAG-272 > CAKSQF01. The sequence goes on from JAZRIH010000163.1 coordinate 2,335, forward strand.
CCAGAGTCAAACCGTCGGCAACGCCGTCTGCAAGCTCAACAATGAAGGAACCGTAGGAGTAGCCGAAGATATCGTCCATGGAGTAGCCGTCAGCATAAGCAAAGCCAATGCCGTTACCGATGCCCATCTTGAAGATTGCTTCTGCAACGCCGCCAAAGGTGGGAGTATAGATAGCCAGAGCCTTGCCGTCGCGAACCAGTGCATTGTTACGGTTGTACAGAGACAAGATGGAACCCTTGGTAGGCAGACCGTTCACATCATAGATAGGCTTGAACCATGCTACACGGTGACCTGCGCCCTTGAATTCGCCGGAAACAACGGAGTTGATGTTCTCAGTAGTAACAGCGAAGGAAACCAGAGTAGGAGGAACGTCGATCTTTTCGAAGGAGCCGGACATGGAGTCCTTACCGCCGATGGAAGCTACGGAGAGGTCCATCTGTGCCTGGAATGCGCCCAGCAGAGCGGCAAGAGGCTTGCCCCAACGCTTACCGTCACGACCGGGCTTTTCCATGTATTCCTGGAAGGTAAGGTAAACGTCTTCGTATTTTGCACCTGCAGCGATGAGCTTAGAAATAGACTCGATGACTGCAAGATATGCGGAATGATAAGGAGATTTCTCCGCGATATAGGGGTTATAGCCCCAAGACATGAGAGAGACGGTATCCGAATTCTTTTCGGGATGGCTGATCTTATGAACCATCGCCTGAATAGGAGTCTGCTGATTCTTACCGCCGAAGGGCATCAGAACGGTGCCTGCGCCGATGGTGGAGTCGAAGCGCTCGGACAGACCGCGCTTGGAGCAAACATTCAGATCGGAAACCAGAGCGGTATATGCTTCACCGAAGCCGCCTTCTACCTTCTTGGTATAATCAGCGGGAGCCGCGGGAGCGATGTCAATGTGCTTTTCAGCACCGTTAGAGTTAAGGAATTCACGGGAAATATCCACGATTGCCTTGCCGTTCCAGTACATGGTGAGACGAGGCTCTGCCTGTACGGTAGCTACAACGGTAGATTCCAGATTTTCCTGAGCCGCCAGCTCCATAAAGCGAGCAACATCTTCAGGAGCAACTGCAACAGCCATTCTCTCCTGAGATTCGGAGATCGCCAGCTCGGTGCCGTCCAGACCGTCGTACTTTTTGGGAACAGCGTTCAGGTCGATCACCAGACCGTCAGCGATTTCGCCGATAGCAACCGATACACCGCCTGCGCCGAAGTCATTACAACGCTTGATCAGACGGGATGCTTCACCGTTTCTGAACAGACGCTGGAGCTTTCTTTCTTCAGGTGCGTTACCCTTCTGTACCTCTGCACCGCAAGATTCCAGGGATTCCACGGTGTGAGACTTGGAAGAACCGGTTGCACCGCCACAGCCGTCACGGCCGGTACGACCGCCCAGCAGGATGATCTTATCGCCGGGGAGAGGACACTCGCGGCGCACGTGATCAGCAGGAGTAGCCGCAATAACTGCGCCGATTTCCATACGCTTTGCAACGTAGCCGGGGTGATAGAGCTCGTCTACCTGACCGGTAGCCAGACCGATCTGGTTACCGTAAGAGGAGTAGCCAGCTGCTGCAGTCTGAACAATGGTACGCTGAGGCAGTTTGCCGGGAATGGTTTCGGATACGGGGATAGTGGGGTCAGCCGCGCCGGTTACACGCATTGCAGCATAAACGTAGGAACGACCGGACAGAGGGTCACGGATTGCGCCGCCGATACAGGTAGCCGCACCGCCGAAGGGCTCGATTTCGGTGGGGTGATTGTGAGTCTCGTTCTTGAACAGAAGGAGCCAATCTTCCTCTTTGCCCTCAATAGTTACCTTGATCTTAACGGTACAAGCATTGATCTCCTCAGACTCGTCCAGCTTGGGAAGCTTGCCGTTTGCTTTCAGGTAACGGGTTGCGATGGTGGCAATGTCCATCAGGTTCTGGGGCTTGGTACGACCCAGCTCTTTGCGGACAGAAACGTAACGCTGATAAGCTGCTTCGATCAGCGGATCCTCGAAGGTTACGTTATCAATAGTAGTAAGGAAGGTGGTATGACGGCAGTGATCCGACCAGTAAGTGTCGATCATCTTGATCTCGGTGATGGTAGGATCGCGGTCCTCGGAGATGAAATAGCTCTGGCAGAACTTCAGATCGTCCAGGTCCATTGCAAGACCCTGCTCTTTCAGAAAAGTTTTCAGACCTTCCTCGTCCAGCTTGGTGAAGCCACCCAGAGTAGCAACCTCAGTGGGGATCGCGTACTCGGTCTTCAGGGTTTCAAAGGTGTCCAGGGACGCTTCTCTTGCTTCCACAGGGTTGATAATATGCTTCTTGATTGCCGCAAGCTCAGCCTCGGTGGGAGTGCCGTAGAAATAATAAACCTTTGCGGTACGTACAGTAGGACGGTCGCCGCAGGAGATGATCTGGATACACTGTGCCGCAGAGTCTGCTCTCTGGTCAAACTGACCGGGGAGATATTCGGTAGCTACTACGGTAGCACCGGTGGTATCGGGAAGATCGGTAGAGGTAAGGTCCAGCTGAGGCTCAGAGAAAACGGTCTGCACCGCATAATCAAAGAGCTCGGGAGTGATGTTTTCTACATCATAGCGATTGAAGAAGCGAACGTCGGTTACGGAAGAGATCTGCAAAAGTCCGTTGATCTCGGAGAGGAGACTTCTGGCTTCGTTTGCAAGCTCTTTCTTCTTCTCTACATAAATACGATAAACCATTTTGAAAAATCCTTTCTCAGCGTTAATTGTTTGCAGTTTTGGCAGCCAGCGCACGCTGACCGATGTCTTTTCTGTAATATGCGTTGTCAAAGGATACGGTCTGTACCGCCGCGTAAGATTTAGCGATTGCCTCCTCCAGAGTAGGAGCAGTCTCGGTCACGCCCAATACACGTCCGCCTGCGGTGACCAGTTTGCCATCGGTGATCTTTGCGCCTGCAACATAGATATTAGCGGTGGTTTCTTCGGGGAGTTTGATCTCAAAACCCGATGCATACTTCTGAGGATAGCCGTCAGAAGCCATAACCACACAGCAAGCAGAGTCTTCTGCAAATTCTACGTTTACCTCAGACAGTCTGCCTTCGGTTACAGCCTGCATAACGGTGAGCAGGTCAGTCTTGAGGAGAGGCAGTACAACCTGAGTTTCGGGGTCACCGAAACGGCAGTTATATTCGATAACCTTAGGTCCATTGGGAGTAATCATCAGACCGAAGTAAAGACAGCCCTTAAAGGTGCGGCCTTCGGCATTCATTGCCGCAACGGTAGGCAGGAAGATTTTTTCCATGCACTCTGCCGCAACAGCAGGAGTATAGTAGGGGTTGGGTGCAATGGTGCCCATACCGCCGGTATTCAGACCCTCGTCGTTGTCACGAGCGCGCTTATGGTCCATAGAAGAGATCATGGGAACCACGGTCTTGCCATCGGTAAAGGACAGCACAGATACCTCGGGACCGGTGAGGAATTCTTCGATTACAACTCGGCTACCCGATTCACCGAACACCTTATCCTCCATCATGGAGCGAACAGCGTCCTTCGCCTCGTCACGGGTCATGGCGATGATAACGCCCTTACCCAACGCAAGGCCGTCTGCCTTAACAACAGTAGGAATGGGAGCGGTTTCCAGATACTCCAGCGCCGCAGCAAGATCGGTGAACACTTCGTATTTTGCGGTAGGAATACCGTATTTCTTCATCAGATCCTTGGAAAAGACCTTACTTCCCTCAATGATCGCTGCCTTGGCCTCAGGACCGAAGCAAGGAATGCCTACAGCGTTCAGGGCATCTACGCAACCCAGTACCAGCGGATCATCGGGTGCAACTACTGCATAGTCGATAGCGTTGGTCTTGGCAAATTCTACAATTTTATCAATATCCTTGGCGCCGATAGCAACGCAGGTAGCGTCTGCCGCAATGCCGCCGTTTCCGGGAAGAGCGAAGATCTCCTCCACGTTAGGATTTTCTTTCAATTTCTTGATGATGGCGTGCTCTCTGCCGCCGCCACCTACAACCATAAGTTTCATGATTTTATTCTCCTTGTGGGACGCTGTCCCACACCCTACCAAGGGCTCTGCCCTTGGATCCCGCCC
>JAZRIH010000164.1:0-2611 GCA_045645175.1 Eubacteriales bacterium
CCGGTCTTGGAGAAGCCCACAACAGAGGGGGTAGTTCTTGCTCCTTCGGGATTGGGGATAACGACGGGCTCGCCGCCTTCATATACTGCTACACAGCTGTTGGTTGTACCAAGGTCAATACCGATAATCTTTCCCATAATAATTTTCCTCCAAATAATCTAATCAATTCTATGATGGATGTGTTTTTAACAGAACTTAGTTTGCTACTTTTACCATAGCGTAGCGGATGATCTTGTCACCCTTGCGGTAGCCCTTCTGGAAGACTTCCACAATCTCGCCTTCGCCGTACGCGTCGTCTTCGGTGTGCATCACCGCATTGTGCACGTTGGGGTCGAAGGTCTTGGTTTCGATTTCCTCGATGCCCATTTTGGTCAGTGCATCGTGGAGCTGATTCAGCACCATTTTTACGCCTTCCACTACCTTGTCGCCTTCGGAGTAGCGAACTGCCAGCTCCAGATTGTCGGCAACGGGAAGGAGTGCCTTCAGGGCTTCGCCGTATGCATCCGAGTAGATGCCTTCCTTCTCTTTCTGAGAACGGCGACGGAAGTTGTCGTATTCTGCCATCAGACGAAGGTATTTATCCTTCTGCTCTGCCAGCTCATTCTCTGCCGCTTCCAACTTTTCTTTCAGCTCAGCGGTTTCTTTTTTTGCTTTCTTGGAGCACTTTCCTGCTTCCTCAGCCTTGGGCTCCTCCGCTACCTCGGGAGCAACCTCTGCTTCGAGAGCGGTTTCATTCTTGATTTCGTCGGGGGTCATCATCAATTATCCCTTCCTTTCATCGTTTACTGTTGATCCCGTTTGTCGGGGTCAGGGAGCATTCGCTGTGCGCGAATCATTCCTGCGATGCCGCGGGATAATTGCTCCACGGTGGAAATCACCTTTGAGTAGTCCATTCGGCAGGGACCGATGACGCCGATGGCGCCGATGGGACGTCCGTCCACCGTAATGGTTTTGAAGATCAGCGTAGAATCACCGCTTTGGTCGGCGGCATTTTCGGATCCGATGTAGACATTCACATCGTCACCCTGCGCACCTTCCACGATTTCCAGCAGCTCCTGCTTATTGGAGAGGAGCTCCAGCATCGATCTCAGTCGATCCACGCTGGAAAATTCGGGGTACTCCAGGAATCGGTCTACGCCTTCTATGCGAAGATCACTGCGGGACTCTGCCCGAAGCGACTCGTATATACATTTAATAATAGGGGATGCCAAGCTGCCCAGTCTACCCATGGCCGCCTCGATCTCCATCATCTGGGTGAGGGTGAGGCTTTCGGGCTCGATGCCTGCAAGGGTTCGGTTGAGCACGCGCTGTACGGCGATCAGCTCCTCCTCCGACAGAGGGATCTGGGAGCGGAGAGTCTTGGTGATGACATTGGATTCAGAGATCACCATGACCAAAAGGAAGCTGTAGGTGTCCAGATACACCAAATTGAATCGCCGCACCGTTTGGGAACGGGGGCGGGAGCGCACTGCAATGGCGGGGTAATTGGTGAGGGTGGACATGAGCCGTCCCGCATCGTCGATGATGCGATCCAGCTGACGGGTGCGCTGTTTGAGTAGCTCGTTGAGCTCTGTAATCTCCGATGTGGTGCGCTCGTAATGCTCCATGAGGCTGTCCACGTAGAAGCGGTAGCCCTGCTCGGAGGGGATGCGGCCTGCAGAGGTGTGGGGTTGGAGCAGGTAGCCCATCTCAGTCAGCTCGGCAAGCTCGTTACGGATGGTAGCAGAGGAAAGGGTGATCTGCTGACTGCTTGCCAGCAGTTTGGAGCCAACCGGCTCGCCGCAGGCGATATGGGCATCGATCACGGCTTTGAGGATCTGTTTTTTACGATCGCTGAGTCCATGTTCCATGTTTCCTGCCTCCTTTTCTCCTCATCCTTGATTGTTTTAGCACTCTATGTGTTCAAGTGCTAATCACTGACACTAATATACACCATAATTGCGACTAAATTTAGCACTTTATGTGAACATTTTGTTAACAATAGTTTGGCTGTGTTGATAAATTAGCAGAGGGAGTGCTAAGCCGTCAACGCGGAAGGCGTTGATATTTGCGAGAACGAACGCCGAACACAAACCGTGACAAGATCATGTACCCTCGTTGTCGAGATATCACCCACTTTATGAAGCGTCCCTCGGGTAGTGAAAGAAACGGCGAAGAAATGGAGCGTCCTCAGATGCGACTAAGAATGGTGAGGGGGTTACTTTTAGGGGGAGAGGAAAACTTGGTTTCCTCTCCCCCTGAAATGGCTTCTTTGCGAAGCAGTTGCAAAGCAACTGCTACACTTCTCTTTCCATAAAGAAAGTAGGAGAAAGTATCGAGAGTATATCAAGGAAAGTATGTACCGAGAAGTAGGTGTTTAAAGAATGATGTTTACGGAACACACGATTCATGATGAAGTCGCGACAGTTTCTCACACTTTCTGTACGAACAGAAAGTGTGCAAAGAAGCCATTCTAGGGTGGACTGCGTCCCCCCTAGAAATCACCCCCCCTGCGGTCGCGTCTGAGGACGCGACATCTCTGTGCCGCACGTTTCACTACTCAAGGTGAAGTTGGAAAAAGTGGGTGACATCTCGGCAACGAGGGTTTCTTCAGTTGCGGAGCAACTGCGTG
>JAZRIH010000165.1:0-2170 GCA_045645175.1 Eubacteriales bacterium
TCCATAAACGCCGCAAATACTTGCGGCATATAAACAATAATCCCCCGCAAAATTGCTTTGCAATTTTGCATTTAAGAAAAGTTTTTGAAGGGTTTTAGGGAAACTTTTTTCAAAAAGTTTCCCTAAGAAAAAATCATGCAAGAGTTTGAAACTGAATTTGAAACGAGAATGATGGATACATCCTACACCGAGGCGGACAGCGAGGTGGAGGTATCTCTGCGCCCGCAGAATCTGGACGAATACATCGGACAGACCAAGGCGAAAGAAAATCTGAAAATTTACATTGAAGCCGCCAGAGCAAGAGGCGAAATGCTGGACCACGTTCTGCTCTACGGCCCCCCCGGTCTGGGTAAGACCACCCTGTCCAACATCATTGCCAACGAGATGAACGTCAACATCCGCATCACATCAGGTCCCGCCATCGAAAAAGCGGGCGATTTGGTTGCACTTCTCACCAATTTGCAGGAGAATGACATTCTGTTCATCGACGAGATCCACCGCCTCCCCCGCACCGTAGAGGAAGTCCTCTACCCTGCCATGGAGGATTTCGAGATCGATATCATCATCGGCAAGGGTCCCGCCGCGCGCTCCTTCCGCATGAAGCTCCCCCACTTCACCCTCATCGGTGCCACCACCCGTGCCGGACAGCTCTCCACCCCTCTTCGCGACCGATTCGGCGTGCTTCTCAAGCTGGAGCTCTACTCCCCCGAGGATCTGTCCACTATCGTTCAGCGAAGCGCACGGATTCTGGATCTTCCCATCACCCCCGACGGTGCAATGCAGATCGCATCCTGCTCCCGCGGCACCCCCCGTATTGCCAACCGCCTCTTGAAGCGTGTCCGTGACTTCGCACAGGTCAAGGGCGACGGCATCATCGATCGCAAGATCGCTAAAATCGCCCTCACCGCTTTGGAAATCGACCATCTGGGTCTGGACAACATCGACCGCCGAATGCTGGAAACCATCATCAAGCTCTATCACGGCGGCCCCGTTGGTTTGGAAACTCTGGCGGCAACCATTGGCGAAGAAGCCATCACCATCGAGGACGTGTACGAGCCTTATCTGATGCAGATCGGATTCCTCTCCCGTACCCCTCGCGGACGTTGCGCTACCCGCCTTGCCTACGAGCACCTGAGAATCCCCTTTGTTACTGCTTCGGAAGGTCAGACCGGACTGTTTGAGTGATGTTCTCATGGGGCTCTGCCCCATACCCCGGTCGCTTTCTTGAGAAGAAAAGTACTTCGGCTTGCCGAAGTACGAGACAAAGAACTTCTAAAAAGCAAAATTGATTCTTTTAGTATAATACTCCCCCGCAAAATTACGCAGTAATTTTGCATAATAAAAGTTTTTGGAAGGCTTGGAAACTTTTTTTCAAAAAGGTTTCCAAGAAAAAATACTATGTTTATTGCATCGAATTGGAAAGAATACGAATTGATTGATACTGACGACGGCAAACGCCTGGAGCGTTGGGGCAAATATCGCCTGATCCGTCCCGATCCGCAGGTAATTTGGAAAGGTGCGGCACGCTCTCCTCTGTGGAAGGGCGCAGACGCATCCTATCTCCGCTCCTCCAAGGGCGGCGGCGCATGGGACGGCAAGTCCAATCTGCCCGAGGAATGGAAGCTCCGCTACGAGCCTCTGGATCTCACCTTCAAGATCAAACCCATGGGCTTCAAGCACACCGGTCTGTTCCCCGAACAGGCGGTGAACTGGGATTGGTTTGCCTCCCTCATCCGTGACGCCAAGGCGAAGAATCCCGATCGCCCCATCAAGGTGCTGAATCTCTTTGCCTACACAGGTGGTGCAACTCTCGCTGCCGCAAAAGCAGGCGCGCAGGTAGTTCACGTTGACGCCGCAAAGAACATGGTAGCGCAGGCTCGTGAAAACGCCGCTCTGTCGGGACTCTCCGACGCCCCCATCCGCTACATTGTAGAGGACTGCCGTAAGTTTGTGGAACGTGAGATCCGCCGTGGCAATCGCTATGATGCGGTGATCATGGATCCCCCCTCCTATGGCAGAGGCCCCACCGGCGAGCTGTGGAAACTGGAAGAAAACATCCATGAATTTGTGGATCTTTGCGTAAAGGTCCTCTCCGACGATCCCCTCTTCTTCCTGGTGAACAGCTACACCACCGGTCTTTCCCCCTCCACCATGGGCTACCTCCTGAATC
>JAZRIH010000166.1:0-7051 GCA_045645175.1 Eubacteriales bacterium
TGGTCACCGGTGATCATAACGGGCTTGATACCTGCTCTGCGGCAGATTGCTACAGCCGCCTTAGCCTCGGGACGGGGAGGGTCGATCATACCAACCAAACCCATGAAGATCAGGTCGGATTCCAGCTCCTCGGAGGTGGGATTCTCGGGAATAGTGTCGATTTCCTTGTATGCCACAGCCAGTACGCGGAGTGCGTCCTCACTCATGGACTCGGTCATTGCCTTTGCCGCATCCAGATTGCCTGCGATGCAACGAGGCATCATCATATCGAATGCGCCCTTGACGATAACGATGTTCTTGCCGTCGATCTTGTTGACGGTGGTCATCAGCTTACGGTCGGAGTCAAAGGGAATTTCTGCCAGACGGGGATACTTCTTGTTCAGATCATCCTTGGGCATACCGTTCTTGTGTGCAGCCAGAACGATTGCGGTCTCGGTGGGGTCACCGATGTGCTGTTCTTCGGTGCCGTGGAATACTACGGAACCGTCACAGCAAAGAGTGCCGTACTGCAGAAGCTTCTTGATGGAATCGGAGTTTGCGTTGGTAATCTTCTCGGGCTTATCCATACCGTCTACGTATGCCTTGGTGAGGGTCATACGGTTCTGAGTCAGAGTACCGGTCTTGTCGGAACAGATAACAGATGCACCGCCCAGAGTTTCTACTGCAGGCAGACGGCGAATCAGTGCATTGCGCTTAACCATGCGCTGTACACCAATGGAAAGAACGATGGTAACAATTGCAGGCAGACCTTCGGGAATTGCGGAAACTGCCAGAGATACGGAGGTCATGAACATATGCATGGGATCCAGCTTATTGATCAGACCTACCACGAAAATGATTGCACAAGCAGCCAGTGCTACGATACCCAGATACTTACCCAGCTGAGCAAGCTTCTGCTGGAGAGGAGTCTGACCGTCCTCTTCGTTATCCAGGAGGTTTGCGATCTTACCCATTTCGGTGTCCATACCGGTGCCGGTTACTACCGCGGTAGCAGTACCGTAGGTAATGGAACAGCCGGTAAAGATCATGTTATGACGGTCACCCAGAGGTGCATCTTCAGCTACTTCAGCCAGCGCGTCCTTTTCGGAAGGAACGGATTCACCGGTGAGGGCGGATTCTTCAGACTTAAGGCTTACGCTGTGAAGCAGTCTTGCATCTGCAGGAACGAAGTCGCCTGCTTCCAGACGGATGATGTCGCCGGGAACCAGCTCAGCTGCATCGATCACGGTTTCAACACCGTTACGGATGACACGAGCATGGGGAGCAGACATATTTTTCAGCGCATCCAATGCTTTTTCAGCTTTGCCTTCCTGATAAACACCCATGATCGCATTGAGGATAACGATCAAGAGAATCAGACCGGGCTCAAACAGCTCGCCCCAGTTCTTTTCCACTACTACGATGGTAAAGGAAACGATAGCGGCAGCAATCAGGATCAGGATCATTACATCCTTGAACTGATCAATAAAACGCTGGAAAGCGGTTTTCTTTTTCTTCTCGCGGAGCTTGTTAGGACCGTACTGCTCTTTACGGGCTTCAATCTCCTTATTAGTGAGACCTTTTACCGAATCGGTATTCAGCTTGCTCAAAACTTCTTTGGCGGTCTCGTTGTGAAATGCCATGTTTGTGTCCTCCTAAAAATTTTATAAATTACTATATAATCATCAGTGAGAGTGTACTCTCATCTGTAGTTTTTCATTCATCAATGCATTACAGAACAAACTGTACTACACAGAAAGCGGCATAAATTGCCAGCAGGATAATGCCCTGTGCACGAGAAAGTTTACCGCGCAGCAATGCAGGAACAGCCAAGATACCCATTACTGCCAGCATTACAGGAATATCGATCAGCAAAGATGCGTTGATTCCTGCAATTTCCTTGGCAGCAGGAATTGCAAAAGGAGAAAGAACAGTAGATACACCGCTGACCAACACCAAATTGAACAGGTTTGCGCCGATGATATTACCCAAAGACAGCGCACCGTGTCCCTTGGCGAGAGAAGTGATTGCGGTCACCAGCTCGGGGAGCGAAGTGCCCAGTGCAACGAAGGTGAGCGCAATTACCGCTTCGGGAACGCCCATCTTTTCTGCCAAAATAATACCGTTATCAACCAGCAGGTCAGCACCTACAGCGATCAGTGCCGCACCCAATACCAAGAAGAAGAGATCCTTCATCAAAGAAGATTTGGAAGCTGAACCATTGTTCTCGGTAGTTTCTTCTGCCTCATTGGCAGTCTGAATACCTGCCGCAAGTTCTTTACGAGCACTGCAAACAGACATCACCATATAGATTGCAAAAATACCCAGCAAAACAAAACCGATAAATCTGCTGAAATAGCCGGTTGCATACGCTACCGTTACATAAACCGCCGCTGCACCGAAGAAAAACACGATGGGACAGATCAAAGGAGATCTCTGGATCTTTGCGGGACGAATTGCGATGGTCAGTGCTGCAATCAACGAGGTGTTACAAATAATAGATCCAACAGCATTACCGTACGCGATCTCACCATGGCCGGCTACCGCAGAAGTAGCAGATACCATTACCTCAGGCAAGGTAGTACCGATGGAAACGACGGTCGCTCCGATGAGGATTTCGGGAATGTGAAAACGGTGTGCAATACCGGTAGCACCGTCTACAAACCAGTCACCGCCTTTAATCAGCAGAACCAAACCGACAATAAACAAAATTACAGGAACAAGCATATTCTTTACATCCTTTTACATAGTTTATTAATTAATCTGATACTGAATCAGAAAAAGACACCGGTGATAAAGATCTCAAGCCCGATGAAGATCAGGATTGCGCCACCCAAAATGCCTGCCTTGCCAGACAAATGAGATCCTGCCTTTCTGCCGATGAGCAGACCGCCCATGCAGATCACAAAGGTAACCAGAGCAATGATTGCCGCAGCCAGAAGTGCCGAAAGAAGATCGTATTCTGCAATGGTAAAGCCAACGGAGAGCGCATCAATGGAGGTTGCAACTCCCTGTACTAAAAGTGCAACAAAACCAACACCTACCTGCTCTTCTGCCTCGCCCTTGTGTTGAATTCCCTCGATGAGCATTTTACCGCCGATGAATGCCAGCAGAGCCAAAGCGATATAGGGAATCAGCTTCTCAAAGGATTTGAAGTATTGTACAAGCGTGTGGATGCAGATCCAACCTAGCATAGGCATGAGCGCCTGGAAAAAGGCGAACAAACCTGCAATTCCGGTCATTTTGCGTTTTTTCATGCCGGGCTCATTGAGTCCGTTGGCAAGAGAAACCGAAAATGCGTCCATCGCAAGTCCTACACCCAGCAAAATACTGTTAAAAAAGAAGGTGAAATTCAGATTCATTGCAATCTCCTTATTCAATAAAAAAACGAGCATGACTTCGCCATGCTCGGTGTTGGTAGGATCGATGTATCATTGCAAAACCATGCATAGCCTCTCAGTTACACATGAGTCTCGCAATTTGAAGCAAGCCAGACCGAAAATACGGTCAGGATGTTGACTTGCTACGCAAAATCTGCGCTCGCTACTCCCTCATTGGCTTTATTATACCACAGTTCCAAATCTTTGTCAATAGGTTCAAATGATGGTTTGTGCAATTGCTATCATTTTATTTTTGTATCATTTGCTGACAATTCGTGAAAATTCGGGATTTTCGGCGTTTGGCTCTTGCATCCATGGCAAAAATGTGGTAGAATAATTAAGATAAGCCCTGCGGCCAACTATGCCGTGGGAACAAATTATAGAATCATCATTTGGAAGGAGTCCGCTATGCCTTTAGGAATTCCCGATTACATTTTCCATGATTTTACCGCTGTTACCCCTGAATTTCTCCAATCCCTTGGAGTAAAACTGGTAGTCTGCGACATTGACAACACCCTCGCCCCTTATGAAATGCCCGATCCCGATTCGGTTATCGAAAATTGGTTCGCGCAGATGAAGGCGGCAGGAATCAAATTCGTGTTTGTCACCAACAATACATCCGAACGTGCTGACCGCTTCAACCGCACATTGGGTCTCACGGTCTACGCCAACGCAAAAAAACCCCTGACCATGGCGCTGACCCGCGCACTCGCCGATGCGGGACTTACTCCCAAGGACGGTGCCGCACTGGGCGATCAGCTCTTTACCGATATCCTGGCAGGTCAATTCAGAGGACTGAAAACCATCCTTGTTCCTCCCATCCGCGACAAGAAATCGCTGTTCTGGCGCACCAAACGTGTGCTGGAGCGTCCTCTCATCGCCGCTTACTTCAAAAAGCATCCCGATGATGCCCTCCATACCTATTGGAAGGAAAAGGCGTACTTTATCAAGGAGAACAAGCAATGAGCGCAAAATTCGGCCCCAGCGGGAACTCCGAGTCTTTCTATAACGAAGGCTTCAAGCACACCTATCAATCCCCCGCATGGCTGGCAAGCCGCGGACTGGATGCCTACGAATACTCAGCAGGCAACGGCATCACGGGCGGAATTCCCACCTTCGAAAAGATCGGCAAGGAAGCCCTTGCCCACGGCATTGCTCTGTCCTTTCACACGCCCTACTTCATCTCCCTTTCGGGAACCGATCCCGAAAAGCGGCTGAAAAGCATTGAATATATTACGAAATCCATTGCAGCAGCCGAAGCCATGAAGGCTGACGCTATCGTTATCCACGCAGGATCGGCATCCAAGATCAGCCGCGAAGAAGCGGTCAATCTTGCAAAGGACACTCTGTATAAAACATTGGAAGCACTTCCCGATACCAAAATTCGTTTTGGCATCGAGACCATGGGCAAGAAAAATCAGCTGGGCACATTGGAAGAAGTGCTGGATATCTGCACCCTCTCCCCCCGTCTGTGTCCCGTGGTAGACTGGGGACACATGAACGCCCGCAATTGCGGTGGGCTGTTCCCTACTGCCGATGACTATCGGAAGGTGTTCGATCTCATCGGTAAGACGCTGGGCTACGAATTCGCCAATTCTCTGCACTGTCACTTCTCTAAAATCGAATACACCGCATCGGGTGAGCGCCGTCATCTGACTTTCACCGACACCCAATACGGTCCGGATTTTGAGCCGCTGATGGAGGCGATCGCCAAGGATGGCTATTCTCCCCGCATCATCTGCGAATCGGCAGGTACCCAGGCAGAGGATGCTCTTGCGATGAAACAATATTATCAGACCTTACTTTGACGGAGGACTATCATGAACAGAAAAGACAAACTGCTTGCATCCCTTCCCGCTCAGGCAGATGCAATGCTCATCACCCATAAAAAGAACCAATACTATCTCTCGGGCTTCGAATTCGACGACGGTTATGTGCTGGTGACTCGTGAGAATGCCTATCTCATCACCGACTTCCGTTACATCGAAGCGGCAAAGGCGGAGACCAATCCCGAATTCACCGTAATCATGATGGAGGACGATCCCAAGGTCCTGTTTGCTGATCTGCTTGCGCAGAATCATGTACAGACAGTTGCTTTCGAGGAAAGCCACGTTTCGGTGGCAGGTTTGGAGGAGATCAAAGCACTGCTGGGCAATGTAAACCTCATCCCTTCGGGCAATGTGATCGAAACACTCCGTATCTGCAAGGATCAGAGCGAGATCGACAACATGATCGCCGCACAGCGCATCGCCGAAGCGGCATTTGAGCATATTCTCGGCTACATCAATCCCGAGCGCACTGAGTTGGATGTTGCATTGGAGCTGGAGTTCTTCATGCGATGCCACGGTGCAAAGGCAACTTCCTTTGACACCATCGCCGTTTCGGGCAGTGCATCCTCCCGTCCCCACGGTATTCCCCGTCCCGTAAAACTGGAGAGAGGCTTCCTCACCATGGACTTCGGCGCGCTGTATAAGGGCTACTGCTCGGATATGACCCGTACGGTTTGCCTCGGACAGCCTACCGACAAAATGCGCCACGTATATGACACCGTGCTGGCGGCACAGCTTGCGGCACTGGACGGATTTGCTCTGGGCAAGACCGGTGAAGAGTTGGACTCCATTGCTCGAAAGGTCATCTACTCCGCCGGTTACGAAGGCTGTTTCGGACACGGACTCGGTCACGGCGTGGGTATGGACATACACGAGGCGCCCCGTGTAAAGCAAGGATTTACCATTCCTATGGCCCCCGGTCATGTCGTAACCTGCGAGCCCGGTATTTATCTGGAAGGTCAGTATGGTGTTCGCATCGAGGATATGGTGGTCTTTACTGAAAATGGACCTGTAAACATTACAAAATCCCCCAAGGAACTGATCATTTTGGACTAAAAAGCAATCGGTCGTTTAGATATAGATTCAACTGATTATTTTTTATAATTTTTTAGAAAATTTTTCGCAAAAACACTTGCAAATTGCGCAAAATTATAGTACAATATTTGAGGAAATATAATACTTTTGGAGGTATAAATATTATGGCAGCAATTACAGCCGGAGATTTCAGAAACGGCGTAACCTTTGAATACGAAGGAAAGGTAATGCAGGTTGTAGAATTCCAGCACGTTAAACCCGGTAAGGGCGCAGCATTCGTTCGTACCAAGATGAAGAACGTGATCACCGGTTCCGTAACCGAAACTTCCTTCAACCCCACCGCTAAGTTTGAGACCGCTTATGTTGAGCGTAAGGATATGCAGTATCTTTACAACGACGGCGAACTCTACTACTTCATGGATCAGGAAACCTACGATCAGGTTCCGATTAACGCAAGCGTTCTTCCCGATAACTTCAAGTTCGTTAAGGAAGAAATGGTATGTAAGCTTCTCTCCTACAAGGGCAGCGTATTCAGCGTTGAGCCTCCCACCTTCGTTGATCTGGAAGTTACCCAGACCGACCCCGGCTTCGCAGGCAACACCGCTACCAATACTCTGAAGCCCGCTACTCTGGAAACCGGCGCTGAGATCAGAGTTCCCCTCTTCATCAACCCCGGCGAAAAGATTCAGATCGACACCCGTACCGGTGAGTATCTCTCCCGTTCCAAGGGCTAATTTTTACTAATTAAAACTGCTGTCCTTCCCGGACAGCAGTTTTGTACAATGATGTTTGGAGGCATATATGACAATTTCCGAAAAAGTTGCGTAT
>JAZRIH010000167.1:0-3101 GCA_045645175.1 Eubacteriales bacterium
GGATCAGAGACTTCTTTGTCATAAGCTTCATGCGTTGCAGTAATTTCACCCTTATGGTAGGTAAATTTACGGTTCATGAGTCCCTTGCCAAGCTGGAGCTCGTCAAAGACTTTTCTGCCAAGATGGTCAGACTTAGCATGGCTTACTACACCCGTAGGAAGCTGAACAGCTACGTTCTGCTCGTCTCTGTACTCAAAGACGTATTTCTGCTCGGAGCCGTCGGCGTCTATATACTTCTTGCGGAACTGTTTGCCGTCGGAATCAAAGCTATAATGCATCGTACCGACCAGCGTCAAGCCAGAGGGAGTATAAATATCGTTGGAAGCAGTGATCGTTGCAACATCGTACTCCTCGATAGAAGTCACGTTCTCGCCTACTCTATTGATATTATACATCTTTTTATTGGAAATGTCAAGCGTTTTTACCAATTGATTGGAGGCATCATAGAAATATCTGTACGCCATCACGCCGTTCCAAGCCTCACCGATCACGTTGCCAAAGCGGTCATAGGTCAAAGTCTGAACAGCTCCGTTGGCATAGGTCATGCTCTTAAGGCGGTTGCCGCCGGATTTGTAATCATAGGTTACAAGATTCTGCGAGCCAACTTTTACACTTGTCAGATTGCGGTAGGCATCATAGCCCATGGTGTACTTCTGCCCATCACCGCGAGAGATGGAGGTCAAATCGTCATAGCTGTTATACCCGTAGCTGACCGTGCCTTCTTGGTTATATCCAACCACATTGTCTTCTCCATCCTTTATCGCACTTTTAACTCCGACACTTGTGGTTCTGCCGGCATTGTCATAAGCGTACTCGGTACGATTTTTAAGACGGTCGATGACTGCTGTGGGCTTGGAGGTATTGGCATTGTACTCATACTTGGTCTCATTACCGCGCGCATCAATCTCGGAGGTTTTATTGTTTCCGGCATCGCTGTAATCCTCTTCTCCGTTTTGTGCAACAATGTCTTCATATTTACATTCGGTGTAGATTGCGCCAAGTTCGCCGTTTTTAAAGTTCGTTCCCGTCAGAGCGTTGCCAAATGCATCGATCACTTCCTCAAAGGTAATGGTTTCAACATCATCTGCATCAGAATCGGAGGAGGACGAAGTCAAAAGGGTATCCTCTGCTTCGGTCTCCGTGTCCACGTTATCATCGGTGTTCCCGATAAAATCTTCTTCTGTCAGTCCGTCAACATAGGTATTGCGCACCAGCTGCAAGCCGGTAAAAGTAACGGTATTGCCTGCATTGTATCGGTTTTCGCAAATGATCTCGATGTAGTCGATTGCTCGGTACTGCTTTTTGCTGAACTGTACCATTGCAAAACGATCTACTCCCGACTTGGTATAGATCGGAACCCAGAAATCCTCTTTAGGACCTTCCTCTTCGTTTTTGTTTTTGGTATAATGAATAACAGCCTTCAGAGCGGCATAGGTTTCCTGCCCCTCGGTCGTGCTGTAGGTCATGCGCCCCTTCGCGTAGCCACTGAGGGTAAAGGTTTCTCGCGCGTCCTTCGCTGCGGGGACCTTAACTGTTGTTACAACCTTAGAGCACTCACAGTTTATTGCACCTGTAATTGAATAGCTTGTTTTATCCTTAGACAGATAATTGTACGGACTGAGCGTGGTTCCCTGTTCCAACTGCGGCGCGATCGCCTTTGCCTTGACATTGCCGTCGATGTAGATGCCGACGGTATAAGACAATCCACAGGAAGCGTCCACCGTAAACGGGAGTGCAACACGCTGGAATTCCTTTTTGGTGGTTATCATTTGCGAGCGGCAAACGACCGTGCCATCTGTTCTCTTGACCATCAAATAAACACCCTTTGCAGGATTGGAATTGCCCTGTGCCAGCTTCAAATAACAAGAAAATACGTACGGCTGACCCGCATTGAGCGTCACCGTCTGCCACATACCTCTCTGACTATCGGTAGAACGCAAGCTCAAAAGGTATGCTGCACAATAGCCGGGCATTTTTTCGGGCGGATCGTACTGAATGTCACGATAATCGCCGTCCAAGTTGTTATTCCAATAACTCATATCGATTCCCAAACCGCTTCGATTGAAATTGTGATTCTTCAAAAGATTTTCACATTTCAGATTTCCAATTTCTATACCGGGCTCGGTATAAGGGAGGATCACACCATTACTACCAGATACCGCGATTTTATTTCCGTTGCCAGCTTCATAATAGGTGTAATTTTTGTCCGCATGATCATGGAAGTACACCTTGTGTTGCTTGATTTCTTCACAGTTATCGTCTGCCGTGTCCACCTCGGTTACGATTGTTTGCTTACTGCTGAAGTCATTATCAAATTGTGTATATTTTGAGGCTTCAACACCTTCAACAATCGTTGACACCTTTTGTATCCGACGAGCGCTATAGGTAAACTGTTTCGTCGCTGATGTAATTCCGCTTCCCGAAACCGTAGCGGAACTGGGCTGATTGTCGCTCGTATCATAAGAGAACGCAAGTGACTGACCATTCGGATAAGTCACACAACACAAATTTCCGTTGCAATACTGATAAGAAATCTTAGATCCACCGGGAGCTTCAATCGAGGTAAGATAACCTCCGCTATATGCAAACTCAAATTCACGTTTTACGCCATCTTTTACAGAAGAAATTCGGTTGTCAGTATTATAAGCGATTTCCATAGTATTGCCAAACTCATCAACGATCTTGACAAGACGACCAGACGAGAAAGTATGCTTCTCCGTTCCCTTTGTCAAAACACCTGTTGCAGACTCATATACATATCCAAGTCCGTCAACATCTTCATAGGTTGTACATGTCGCGCTACCGCTTTCACACTCACACTGCGCAAAAATTGTTTCTTCGCCGGACTCGTCGGTATAGGTATAGGTATTCTTATATACGTCTCCAACCTTCTGCGAGCCGGTATTGACCATGCTCTGCATCAGATTCATACGCCAGCCGTAGCCGAGCAGCATACTGCCAAAGCTACCGTTTGCATTACTCCAAGTGCCATAGTTTTTGGTTGCAAATTGCCCCTTATACGAACGACTGATCGAAATCGGCATACGGTTGCCTTCCCATGGAAAGTCTTTCATTTCCATGTTCAGCCTTCCCGTTACAAG
>JAZRIH010000168.1:0-6788 GCA_045645175.1 Eubacteriales bacterium
GGGAACTTCTTTCAAGAAGTTCCCTTGAGTGGGTTTGGGCGAAGCCCAATATAGAATTACATACCCAGAGCAGCTGCGCCGATGATGCCGGCGTCGTTGCCCAAAGCAGCTTTTACGATCTTGGTCTGCTTTTCGGAGTTGCGTGCGAAGTTTTCTTCAGCAGCCTGCTTGCGCAGAGGTACGAACAGAGGATCGCCCTCGTTGCATACGCCGCCGCCGATGCAGATTACTTCGGGCTGGAAGACGTTTACGATGTTAGCGATACCGCAAGCCAGGTAGGAGATGTATTCCTCGCAAACCTCGGTGCCTGCCTTGTCGCCGTGGAGCTTCATTGCGTTGAACGCAGTTCTGCCGCTGATCTTGGACAGATCGTTTTCGATCATTTCCCACATAACGGTGTCCTTGGTGGAGAGGAGCTTGTCACGGGTCATGTTGATCAGACCGGTAGCAGAGGAGTAAGCTTCCCAGCAGCCTTTTCTGCCGCAAGTGCAGGGACGGCCGCCCTTTTCGATAACGATGTGACCCAGCTCAGCGCCTGCATGGTTGAAGCCGGAGTAGATCTTGCCGTCGATAACGATACCGCCGCCTACGCCGGTGCCCAGGGTAATCATAACTGCGCAGGATGCGCCCTTAGCTGCGCCGGCCAGAGTTTCGCCCAGTGCTGCTGCGTTTGCGTCGTTGTCGATGTATACGTTGTCTATGCCCAGGAAGCCCTTGATCTTTTCTACCATGGGATAATTACGCATAGGAATGTTGTTGGAGAATTCAACGATGCCGGTTTCGCTGTTTGCGGTGCCGGGAGATGCGATGCCGCAAGCCTTGATTTCGGACTTGGAAATGTTGCATTCCTCCATCAACTTCAGGCAGAGATCTGCCATGTCCTTTGCGATCTCATCGGTAGGACGGGTTGCGATGGTGGGAGTGCTTGCCTTTTTGACGATTTGCAGATTCTCGTCTACGATACCGGCGGCAATATTGGTTCCGCCCAGGTCAATACCCAAATAATACATGAAAACTACCTCGTTTCATAGATTTTCGTTGATTTTTTCATTCGATGAGGTGTCTGAA
The DNA here is from genome assembly GCA_045645175.1 of Eubacteriales bacterium. Taxonomy (GTDB): domain Bacteria; phylum Bacillota; class Clostridia; order Oscillospirales; family CAG-272; genus CAKSQF01. The sequence continues at coordinate 1,069 of JAZRIH010000168.1, forward strand.
ACGCCCTCTTCCGCAGGACGGTAACCGGACTCCAATAAAAAAGCGATCCGCTGGTCCTCGCCGTTTAGCCGAAGCCATCCGCAAAGTACCTCGAGGCCTGTTGCCGCACGGTACTGGCTTACCTCGGCACTTTTGGGGACTGTTCCGCAATGGCTGTTACGTCCGCGCTTCCAGACTGCCAATTCTTGTTCGGTCAGCAGAGGAAGCAAGACCTTTACCGCTTCGGCTTGTGCGGTTGCCTTTACATAACGCAGTGCTTCTTTATTCAGCCGTCCCGATCCGCAGATGCCGCGATTCAGCAGATGCTCCCGCACCCACAGCTCGATGACTGCGTCGCCCAAATAGGCAAGATCTGCGGTTTTCACCAGATTTGGTTCCATTTCACCCTCACAGAATGATGTTTTTATTATTGTACCATTCTTTTTCGAAAATGTCAAGACTTGCAGTAAAAGTGCGGAAAAAATTATGCAAAAAGCAAAATCTCCGCAGATGATTCTGCGGAGATAATTACATAATTTAGTTTGCTGCAGTAGTGGTAGCAGCGGTAGTGGTTGCTGCAGTGGTGGTGGCAGCAGTAGTAGTTGCAACGGTAGTGGTTACAACAGTAGTTGCGTTTGCAGCGTTGTCCAGATGATCGTCCATATCACCCATAGGAGCGTGTGCCTTGTCGGGCTGCAGTACGTAGATCGCTACAACCAGTACGGCAAATACGATGCAGAGCACCATGGTGATGCGGTTAAGCTTACGGTCGATGGCCTTGCCCTTGGACTTGCCAAAGAATGCCTCTGCACCGCCCGAGATAACACCGGACTGACGAGCGTTCTTACTGCTCTGCATCAGTACTGCAAGAACGATCAGAACTGATACTACAAACAACAAAACACCAATGATTACGCTAAGTACTTCCATGTTTAGTTCCTCCCAAAATTGGTTGTCCGGTTGAAAGCCCGGCAGCTTGATGAGATTCGCACAAGGCGAGGGGCGCGGCAACGCCGCAGGGTGCCTGTCACAGGGTTGTTGGAATCTATTTTCTGCTGGATCAGATTTTTAGTGTCTTCATCCAAACAGAAGCAGCGATTTTGATTCGCATCCCATGGGGGATTGCAGTTGCGGATTTTTCCAAGCAACGGCGATTCCAAGAAAAAATGGTGGGCCATCAGGGGCTCGAACCCCGGACCAACCGGTTATGAGCCGGTAGCTCTGACCAACTGAGCTAATGGCCCCTATAATTTGTTCAAGGCAAAGGTTAGTATAACATACAAATTACTATTTGTCAAGTCAAATCTGCGGATTTTTCTTGACAAATGGCAAAAAAAATATTATTATATAGGTAAAGGAATAATACCTATATGAAATGGGAGGTCAATATGCACACTACGCACAAAGAAGTCTATTCCGTGAGCCTGCAATCGGTTATCGATGAAATGAAGCTGTCGATTACCTATATGCCCGAGGACTCTGATATTCAGATCACCTGCAAGGACGTTAACCGTCCGGGTCTTCCTCTGGCCGGATTTTACGATCACTTTGATCCGCAGAGAATCCAGATCATCGGTAATGTAGAATGGTGGTATCTGTCCAGCCTGAGCGAGGAAGACCGTCTGAAACATCTTCATGATTTTTATGCTACCAAGCCCTCTGCTGTGGTCTATACCCGCGGAAGACAGGAAAGCCCCGAGGCGCTGGTGTTTGCCGAAGAGTACGGTGTTCCCGTGCTGTCCACATCCAGCCCCACTACCGAATTTATGGCAAACATTATCGGTTCGCTCAGCGTTTCGCTGGCACCCCGCATCACCCGTCACGGCGTATTCGTCGAGATCTACGGCGAAGGTGTGCTGATTCTGGGCGATAGCGGTATCGGTAAATCCGAAACTGCAATTGAGCTGGTTAAGCGCGGTCACCGTCTGATCGCCGACGACGCAGTAGAGATCAAGAAGGTATCCAACAAGACGCTGGTAGGTACTGCCCCTGAGATCATTCGTCACTATATCGAAATGCGCGGTATCGGTATCGTGGACGTACACCGTATCTTCGGTATGGGTTCTGTAAAGCTCAGCGAAAAGATCGACCTTGTGGTTGAGCTGGAGCCTTGGGTAGACGGCAAGGACTACGACCGCTTCGGTCTGGATACCGAGTATATGGATATCATGGGCATCAATGTTCCCAAGCATACCATCCCGATTACTCCCGGCCGTAATCTGGCGGTTATTCTGGAGATCGCTGCAATGAACCATCGTCAGAAGAAGATGGGTTACAACACTGCAGAAGAATTCAACAAGCGCCTCATGGAAAGCTTCTCCTGATCGTCATGCAGTATAAACCCAATCGCAACCCCAAGCACGTCGCCATAATCGGCGTGGTGCTCATCGCTATTGCCACCGTATTTTTGGTAATGGCAAACTTCAAGCTGGGATTTGTCTGGATCAACGAACTGGGCGCGATCCTTACGATCACCATCTTGTTGTATCTTCTCATCCGCTATGCCATGACTGATTTTGTCTATATCCTTCCCGAAACGGGGGCGCATCTGACTGTGAAAAAGCTTCGCGGTAATCTGCCTCAGACGGTTGCGGAGGTAGATCTGACTGCCGATTGCAAGGTGCTTCCTTATTCCAAGGAAGCACTGCGTCGGGAGAAGGTGGCGTATGTGGAGAATTATTGTGTTTCTCTTCATCCCGAGGAAACTTATGTCCTGATTGCTGTGATCGACAGCCGCAAAATTGCCCTTCGGTTGGAGTGCAAAAAGGATGTTGCGGACATAATCGCCGCACGCATCGGCAGTGCGCCTGCATGGGAGGAATCTGATCGATGAACTCTCCTGTGTTTGCGCTTCTGAGAGGTAAATCGGTTGAACTTACTCCTGAGAAGCGGAGTAAAATCGGTGCTTTGGCGGGTGGAGTGGGAATTGCAACCAATCTGCTCCTGTCTGCCGGAAAATTTTTAGCAGGTGCCATCAGCGGCAGTATTTCCATTACCGCAGATGCCGCCAATAATCTCTCGGATGCAGGCAGCTCGCTTCTTACATTGGTGGGCTTTCATTTGTCTGCCAAACCTGCAGACCGGGAGCATCCCTACGGTCATGCCCGTTATGAGTATCTCACCGGATTGGCAATTTCCTGTCTGGTGCTCTTGCTGGGACTTTCCTTTTTGAAGGAATCGGTGTTCAGCTTGTTCGGCGACAGCCAAACTGTGATCGGAACGCTATCGCTGATTATTTTGGGCGTGTCTATTCTGGCCAAACTGGGACAATGGTGGTTTTATCACCGCATTGCAAGCGGCATTGATTCGGAAACTTTGAAGGCATCTGCTGCCGACAGCCTCAGTGATGTCGTCATGACCTCGGTGGTTTTGGTGGGTGCGCTTATCCGTTGGTTTTTTAGCTGGGAAGTGGACGGCATCATCGGCTCTGCAGTTGCTGTTTTTATCATTATCAGCGGAATTCGGCTGATCATGGAAACATCGGGTGCCCTTTTGGGAAAAGCACCCGATCAAGAACTGGTGCTGAATCTGCGGGAAATGGTTCATTCGTATCCCGGAGTGATTGGTATCCACGATCTGATGATCCACAGTTACGGGGCAGGAAAGCTGTTTGCCAGCCTTCACGCTGAAGTAGATGCCCGTGCCGATCTGCTGGAAAGCCATGACCTCATCGACAATATCGAGATCGAGGTTGGCAAAGCATTGGGACTGGAGCTGGTCATTCACATGGATCCGGTTACCCTGAACGATCCCAAACTGGATGCCATGCGGGAGAAGATCGAGGTGCTTTTGCACGGAGTGTCCCCGAAGCTGTCCTACCACGATTTTCGCGTGGTGTTTGGACCTACCCATGATAATATTCTCTTTGACGTGGTAGTCCCTACGGGATTTGTCCTCCCCGATGAGGAGATCGAGCGCTTGCTTACTCATTCCATCAAGGAGCTTTATCCCACCGCTTTTCCGAAAATTCGGATTGATCACGATTACTCTAATTTTTTAGAGGAATAAATGACACCCACCTTCAACAAATCTTTCGATTTGTGAGGGTGGGTGTTGGTTTGTAGGAATTTTATCCTTGCATTTCGTCCAATGTCAGCTCGAATGCAGGCAAAAATTCTTCCAAGAAGATGTCCAGCTCGGGAATATTTCGTGCCTTCAATGCCTCGAAGGTGGTCTTTTTGGCATCGATGAACTCGTTGTTGCCGAATTTGACTTCCTCCACGCACTTGATATATGCCGCCAGCTTGTCTGCCGCCTTGACGATCCGATGAAGATCCTCGGGAAGCTCCTCTCTCAGAAGGGGCGCGTAATCATCTCTCAAATCCTCGGGAAGATGGGAAAGGAGAGTCAGTGCCGCCTGCTCCTCAATTCGGGCATAGCTTTGTCTCAGCTCGGGGGTGTTGTATTTGATGGGGGTGGGCATATCGCCGGTGTAAACCTCGGTGCCGTCATGGTAGAGGGCGGCAACGGTGATCTTACCCAGATCATAGTTTTTCCCCAGTCGCTTGTTGCCGATCAAGGCGAGGGCGTGGGCAAGCATGGCTACGTGAGCGGAATGCTCGGCAAGGGTTTCGTCTTCCACATTGCGCATGAGTCCCCAACGTCTGATATATTTTTGTCTGAAAATTAAAGCAAAAAAGCTGTTTTGCATAGTGTGCTCCTGAGTTTTTGAAAGTCACTTTCCCAAAAAGGGAAAGTGACTTTCGTGATTATACGTCGATTTTCATGTCGCCGGTCTTGACCAGACCCAGCTTGCGAAGAATCTCGTTTGCCAGTATCGACAGGATTACCGGGAGAATCAGGCAGAGAAGGACAAGTCCTGTCCAAATAGTTGCCGATGCTCCGGAATATTTGAGGATGCCGATAGGTCCTACCACTCCGCAAGTGCCCATGCCGGCAAATACGCCTGCGCATTTCAGCTTGAAGACGGTGGTGGAGAGAGCGCCGCATACGGCAGAGGAAAAGATCACGGGAATCCAGATCACGGGCTTTTGAATGATGTTGCCCATCTGGAGCATGGAGGTGCCCAGTCCCTGTGCCACCAAACCGCCGAAACGGTTTTCACGGAAGGAGATGGCGGCAAATCCAACCATCTGACAGCAACAGCCCACAGCCGCTGCACCTGCAGCGAGATAAAGGGCATCGGGAGCGGAAGAGCCTGCGATAACCGCTTCGCTGAAGACTACCGCACAAATAGCGGCAGAAGAGATGGGGAGAGTCAGTACAATGCCCATCACGATCGACACCACAATGCCCATCAGCAGGGGCGCAAAATTGGTTGCGATGCCGATAAAATTGCCCAGATAGTACATAATATAGGCAATGGCGGGACAGATCAAAAGAGAGAGTCCGTAGCCTGCGAACAGTACTACCGAGGGGGTGACCAGAATGTCTACCTTGGTTTCCTTGGACACCGCTTTGCCCAGCTCAACGGCAATGATGGTGACGAAGAAAATGCCTGCGGGACCTGCGCTGAAGGAGGTTCCGTTGATGAGCGCGCCCATGGTGTTTGCCATTGCGCCCACGACTGCCGCAGAGTAGATGACCAGCGGAGGTGCTTTCAGCGCATAGGCGATGGCAACGCCGATTGCCATGCCGGTAGCGTTTTTGGCATAGCCTGCCATCTGATTCAGAAAATCATCGGTGGATGCTTCCGAATAGATCAGATCGGCAAGAGTGCCCAGGATGGTGGACATGAGGAGGGTGGCGAACAGACCCAGCGCCATGGCGCCCATGGCGTC
>JAZRIH010000169.1:0-6442 GCA_045645175.1 Eubacteriales bacterium
AGGACACGATCGCCGTATTTTATGGTTATATAGCCCTCACCGCAAACTTCGAATCGGTCTTGCAAATCAATGTTTCCTCTGAGGTGAACTGCCCCTGTAGTTGTGTCAGATGGCTGGTGAGAATCCATCGGCATCCTCGGCTTGCCAAATAGCGTAAGATAGGAGAAAGTCCCTCTGCACCTTGGGCGTAGGCGGTAGTTTGGAAGGTTTCGTTGAGCAAAACCAAGGAATCATCCCCGATTTCGTCCACAATCAATGCCATCTCTCGAACCTCTTGCTCAAACCGTCCTGCTTCATTGCCTGCCTCGAACTCCTTTTCCGCAGTAGAAAAGTGGGAGAGGATCTGCCGATACGGGCTGATCCGTGCGGATTTTGCCGCAATCGGCAATCCCGCTTGAGCAAACAAGCAACACAGTCCTACCGATCTCAGCCATACCGTTTTACCGCTTCCGTTGGCACCGAACACAGCAATTCCCGATGCGCTGTGAGCAGGGAGCGAATTGGCTACTACGCTCTTGGGATCGTCATTGTACAACAGCAAGAGTGGATCGCAGAGTTCTTCAAAGGAGAGAATGTTGTTCTCCGCCATTTCCGCCTGACAATAGGGGATTCCCTTTTCTTGCAAGCATCGCAGATATTTCACGCCTGACCGATAGAAAGACAGCTCTCGGTCAATGGATAGAAAACGAGCGAACAATTGCTGAGTCATCCGATCCAACAGACGGGCAAGGGAGTTCATTCCCTCGCCTCTCAATTTAGGTGACAAAGAACTGTAGGTAAGCGAAATCGGCGCAACTGCAACGGGTGCTTCCTCCTCTTGCTTTGAGAACCACCGTTTTTTCTTTTTCTCATGGGGATTGCGGAAGAGGATCTGATGGCGATCCATCAATTGGGAAGATACGAACAATCCAAATTTGTTTAGCTCTATTGCCAGCGCAGTTCCGCTCGTCTCGCTGAACTGTTCCAACTGCGAGCAGAGTGTGCAAAGCTCTGCAAACGCTCCCTCTGCCGTAACGGTTTGCAGTTTTTTTTGCAAACGGACCAGCGCTTCGCTTCTCAGTTCATAAGAATCCACGATATCTCGGATAGCTTTCAACAATACCAAGCACCGCTTTAAGAGCATCGCCGACACACGAAGATGATTTTTAGCCGCTTCGGGAATGGCTTCTCCCGATACGGAGCGCTGAAGCTGACGCTTTTCCTTTTTCAAGTCTTCAAAATCACTTTTGAGTTGTTCCAATCGTCCGAAAGAATCGGTCAGCTTATCCAGCAAATCGGGATGCTCTGCAAACTCCTGCATCGCTTGACTGCGGTAGGATATATCTTTCGAATCGATCAAGGGAGCCGACAAAATCTGCTGGAAATAACGGGCATCACTTCGGGGTAGTCCCAAGCGCTGGGTGATTTTCTCCACCGCCAACTGGGCGAGGGTATCCTTGCCGACTTTGCCTGCGTTGGGCAGAGTTGCTTCGGTTCGATATAATAGACTGATACTCATTTCATCGCCCCCTCATCGCTAAGGATGCTGCATCCAATTTGTATTTTCGCAAAATATCCTCGGCATAAGAGGAGTTTGCACCAGAAGTTCGCACGATACGATAGGTGCGCCGATGGTTTTCATCGTCTTCCACTACCGCAGACAGCAGGGGGAATCCTTTGGTTTTCACCTCTAAAAAATGAGTGACGAACAAACCGAAGATTCCACGGTCTCGCATAGTTTCTGCCGTTTCTACCGTAAGCTGCAAGCCTTTTTCTTCATCTGTGGCACTGAACGCTTCGTTGAGCAACACAAACGCTCCCCGATCGGCTCGCTCCAAGATCCGATTGATTCGCAAACACTCACTGTCCAACCGTCCCATGCCGTTGAAATCCTCCGCTTCAGGGAAATGGCTGAACAGATTGGAAAAGGGATAGATCTCTGATTCTGTTGCAAACATCGGGCATCCTGCCAATCCCAACAGAAGATTCACACCCACCGCACGGAGGTAGGTGGTCTTACCGCCGCCGTTGGCGCCTGTGAGAAAATAGAAAGGCGCATCTTCTGAAAAGTCGATGTCATTGGGAACGATGGAATCCGGATTTTTTACCATAAGCGTAATGTCGTATACATTCTTTGCCCGATAGCAAGGAGCACTTGCAATGGCTGGGATGCAAACGGCGATTCCCTTCTCTCTCGCCTTTCGGCAGAGTTGATGAATCTCGTTATAAAAAGACAACTCGTCCAGCCAAATCAGGGGTGCGGACAAAACCGATAGGGGGTATTTTTCGCAAATTCGTTCAATGCAACCGATTTCCTGTTGATAAAGCACAGTATAGGCTTCGTCAAACGATTCATCAGGGCGTATGGATTGTTCCTGCGAGGGTTCGATTTCAATCCCCAATCGCTTTGCCAAGCCCATCAGCCGTGCTTCGTAGGATTCCACGGATGTTTCCTTCATCAGCCATGCACGGTCAGCAATTTCTGCGCTGTCCGCCATGTAAAAGACGGAGCGCTTCATTGCTCTCACCATCGCAAATGCTTCGTTCAAATCGGCTTGCACTGCTTGTCGCAGTTGGCGATGATCGGCTGTATCCAAAGCATCCCACAAATATTGCATGAGTGGATTAGTTTGCGCCAATTGCTCCAAGCGGCGGCAAACTTCCCGATAAGCGGAAATCGCATGAAGATGGATGCAATTTTTCTCCAAATTCGCCCGCGGTTCATTCCAACGGGACACGAAACCGGATAGATTCAAGAGCGCACTACGGAAATCGTTCAGCTTTTCCGAAAATTGCGGATCATCCATAGAGATGAACAGACTTTGCCGAAGACCGATCATATCCTCGGGACAATGGGCGCGAAGAATTCGCATTGCACGGTCAGACAGAATCTTATCCATCTGCCAATCGACAAAGAGCTCACGATCATACCGCCGATTTACATCGCCTGCCAACATCGAGTTTACGCCCATTGGGATACCTCCATTTCATTCAACAAGCCCGACAAAGTGTAAAGGGTCATACCGGCAATCGCCTCACCGTTGCCCACGGTGCTTTCTTTGGATATGCGATTGATATGTACTTCCACACAAGTAGGATTGAGCAGGAGCACGGTACGGATGGATTTCAAATACCACTCATCCCGAAAGCCTGCTCGAAAATTGTAATCGGGGAGTTTACGGGGCTTGGAATCTCGATAAAAACGCGCAGTGGCAGCATAGGGAGTGAAGACGTGAATAAAGTTTCGCACATAAAAGGAACCCTCGCGAGTAAACACCAGATACTGATTCCGTTTGCGCAGTCCGAACAGTTTGACGGCATAGACGGTATTGGGAGTTTCGATGTAAAAATCACAATTCTTTCCCAATCGATGGGCAAACATCCACAATCTGCCCACAGGAACGAGCGTATACCCGTTTTCTCGGCAGAATTTTTTGAGCTTGCCTACCATTAGAGTCCGCTTTACGCCCGTGCGGAGATAGGGGTAAAGATTGATGAGCAGCACGACGCTCAGAACAAACAGAAAAACTTCCATAATCGACTCCTTGATGATTAAATTTAGTTTCATCCAATCTCTTGATTTGATTTTATCATATCTGCAATGAAATGTCAACGGTTGTTTTACAGAAATACGAACGTTTTAATGCAAGCAAAATCAATATTGAATGTATCTATATTTTGTACATCTGTCTATATTCCCCTCCATTCGTTACCGATAATAACATCTGCACTAATTCGCAAATAACGGTACTGAAAACCTGCTTTTTTGCAACTTTTTTTAGATGCGATCGTCTCCGCATTGTTATATAACGGAATCTTGTAATTCTTTAATGTATATTGCTTATAAAATGATGCAAGCATTGTACAATCTTTTTCTGCATAGAGTATTTTAACCCTCAGCAATCGACAATAGTTTTCTTAAATATTACACTATTTGCTCTGTTAATGAAGAGATACGTGCAAAACCGTTCGTCAGTTTTGCCGATGAGATCAAATGTTACGTGCGTGCGTTTTTATCGGCAAAATAACTCCCGAATTCCTTTAAAACTTAAAAAATGAGCCCGGAAAATACCGAACTCATTCACATTCAATTTAACATTTAGACGTCTCAACTTTTTATGATGTTGATAATTGGTTAATATCGTTAGATGTTTCTGTTTGTCCTCCTTTTCTCGCAAAAACTATCCGCTGTCCATTGATGGCAGTCTGCACATTGCGTGATTGCCTTGTTGAGATTCGGGTTTATTTTCTGCACTATCTGCTGGACAGATAGTGCAGATTGAGGTGATCTGGCTGTTGTGGACAGCGATATTCTAACAAATACATCAACGATCTTTTATTTGCTTACTGCGTATCAATTTTTGGGATTTGATCACTCATCTTCCCCTATTGGCAGAAGGAAGGATTCAGCCATCAGCTGTACTCCAAGTCGGAAACCGTAGGAGAAGGCATCTTGCTCGGTATTGACGAGCTGCAATGCCTTGGCTGTCACCGCGCTCATAATATCGTATTTCTCGCCGCGGTACAACTCTTCAATCGTAATTTTTGCCATGCGTGTTACCTCCTTGGCTTTGGGGAACACACAATATACCACAGAATAGGGCGGAAGTCCAAATCAATAGCGATTAGTTATCAATTAAATAACAAAAAGGATGGCTCGTGAGAACCATCCTTTTTGTTATTTATATATGTTACTCTGCCGCCTTAAAATTGTAGATAGGCTGGATTCTGCAAATGATCTTAGCGGTAGGCTCGATATTCTCGACAATCTCGTCTATGCTCTTATACGCCATAGGCGACTCGTCAAGGGTATCGGGAACGACGCAGGTGGAGTAGATACCTGCCATCTCTGCCTCGTACTCTGCCATTGTAAGACGCTCGAAGGCGGCGGAACGAGACATCAGACGTCCTGCACCGTGAGGTGCGGAGCAGTTCCAATCCTCGTTACCCTTACCAATGCAGATGAGAGAGCCGTCACGCATATTGATAGGAATGAGCAGCTTCTCGCCTGCCTTGGCAGACACCGCGCCCTTACGGAGAATCATCTCATTCACATCTATGTAGTTGTGAATGGTCTGGAAGGTCTCGATTGCCGTCCATCCGCAACGCTCGAGAATGATCTCTGCCATCTTCGCACGGTTTCTTTCTGCAAACTTCTGACAGATATTCACGTCGTAGAGGTAGTCATCCATAAAAGAATCGTAGAGGTAGCAAAGATCACGAGGAAGCGTGGGCTCCTTGGCATTGAACTCCTTTTCAAGCGCCTTGATGGACGCCTGAATCTCGGTTCTTCTGCCTTGCTCCTTGTAGGTGCGGATAATCTCCTCGCGCTGCTTGAAATACTCCTCCTTGCCTACGTTGAGGTCAACGGCGATCTGCTGATACAACTCAGCCACCTGTGTGCCGAGATTACGGCTTCCCGAGTGAATGACAAGGTACTTGCCGCCGTTCTCATCCACGTCAACCTCTATAAAGTGGTTACCGCCGCCAAGAGTACCGAGTGAACGCTCAAGTCTCTTGGAATCCTTGAGATATCTGTAGCAACGGAGCTGTGTGAGATCAAATCTCTCCTGTCTGCCCTCCCAAACATTTCTGCCGCAGGGGATGAAATGCGCTGCCTCATCCACCTTCTCAAAATCAATATCGATGTTTCCGAGGTACACGGTGTACATTCCGCAACCGATATCTACACCGACCATCGAGGGAACGATCTTGTCGGTTATCGTCATGGTTGTACCGATGGTGCAACCCTTGCCCGCGTGAACGTCGGGCATAATTCTAATCTTCGAGGATGCAAATACCTCGGTATCGCAAACCTCCTTAAGCTGCTCACGCGCTCCATCATCAAGAGTGGTTGCAAAGCACTTGGCGGTGTTAAAGTTTCCTATGATCTCTATCATGTTAATCTCCTTTCGTGATGTACAGTCGGGCATATATTGTTAGTTAGATGATTACAACGTGCCCGACCGTATAAAGGATTTAGGCGTTGTTACCATTTAAAATTGCTGTAAGTTGACCCAGAATGTTGCCGTTGCCATTCAAGGAAATGTTGCCTACGTTCTCGCAAATGCGCTCAACGTATTCAAGCTCCTTGAGCTTGTAGAGGGTCTGGTTTTCATCCATCAGCTTCGCTGTGTTCAGCAAAGAGCGGGTAGATGCAACCTCCTCGCGGCGCGTAATGACATTCGCTTGCGCACGCTTTTCGGCAACAAGGACGGTGTTCATGATCTCGCGGATCTCGCCAGGGAGGATGATATCCTTGACACCGGCATCCGTAATTTCTACGAACAGATCCTTTTCCTTTGCTTTCAGCTTGCCAAACACAAACTCGGACATCTGATCCTTGTTTTCAAGGATTTCATCCAGCTTGTATTTGCCTACGTATTCACGAATAGCAAGCTGTGCCCCCACGTGCATTTGTTCTGCGAAATCATCGATCTCGGTCAGAATCTTGACGTAGTCG
>JAZRIH010000170.1:0-3137 GCA_045645175.1 Eubacteriales bacterium
TTCATCGGTGAGCTGACGGTGAGTAGTGGAAGCGGGATGCAGGATGCAGGTGCGTGCATCGGCAACGTGTACCACGATCTGCGCCAGTTTCAGCTTGTCCATGAAGCGGACAGCAGCCTCACGGCCGCCCTTTACGCCAAAGGAGATAACGCCGCAGCATCCCTTGGGGAGATACTTCTGCGCCAGTGCGTAGTCAGGAGAGGATTCCAGACCGGGATAGTTAACCCAAGCCACGTTTTCGTTGGATTCCAGCCACTTTGCAACCTGCAGAGCGTTTTCGCTGTGACGCAGGATTCGCAAGGGAAGGGATTCCATGTTCATGCCCAGCATGAAGGTGGTGAGAGGCTGGGGAGTCATGCCCAGGTCACGCATCAGCTGAGTGCGTGCCTTGGTGATGTATGCAGCAGGACCGAAGGATTCGGTGTAAACAACGCCGTGATAGCTTTCGTCGGGGGTGGTCAGTTCGGGGTACTTGCCTGCAGCTGCCCAGTCAAACTTACCGCTGTCGACAACGACACCGCCAACAACGCTTGCGTGACCGTCCATGTACTTGGTGGTGGAGTGGATCACGATGTCAGCACCCCATTCGATGGGACGGCAGAGAACGGGAGTAGCGAAGGTGTTGTCGATGACCAAGGGAAGTGCGTTGCGATGCGCCAAGGCTGCGAAACGCTCGATGTCAAATACGGTGAGGGCAGGGTTCGCGATGGTCTCGCCGAATACCAGACGGGTATTTTCGTCGATCATAGCCTCGATTGCATCGTCGGTCATGTCGGGGGTAAAGAAACGAACTTCAATGCCCATGCGCTTCAGGGTAACTGCCAGCAGGTTGGTGGAGCCGCCGTAAATGGCAGAGGATGCCAGAATGTTCTGACCGCAGGAGGTGATGTTAAAGATAGAGATAAAGGTAGCAGCCTGTCCGGAGGAGGTGCAAAGGGCGCCTACGCCGCCTTCCATATCCGCGATCTTGGCTTCTACAGCCGCTACCGTGGGGTTGGAAATACGGGTGTACATATGACCGTCCACCTTCAGGTCGAACAGATCGCCCAGGTGGTCTGCGCTGTCATACTTGTAGGTGGTGGACTGATAAATGGGAAGTACACGGGGCTGGCCGTTTTCGGGGGTGTAACCCGACTGGATAGCCTTGGTTTCAATTCTATACTCTTTGGTATTGCTCATTGCAATCACTCGCTTTCGATAAATTCAGTTAATTTATTATATCATGCCAAGCGCCGTTTGTCAATGGTCTATCGAGGAATCAGCATGGCAGATTCGGGGGTGCCAAAATGCATCGTGACAAGGGAATATTTTTGAACCGTTTTCAAAATAGGTTGGCCAAAATGCACAAAATGAGAGTGAAATAATATACAAAGCAGGGGAGAGAGAACAAAAAATGTCGAAAAAACTGACAAATTCATTTCTCAACCTCTTGCATACGCAGTTAAAATGTGGTATAATAAAATTTGTAACCGAGGAGCATTCCTCATCCAGATCAAACAATCCGTAACAGAAATGAGGAGTTCAAGGATCATGGCAACGAAAAAAGTGCAACCCATAGAAGTAACGCCGGGCGATCTGGCGCCCTTCCTCTTTCATCAAGGAACCAACTATCACTCCCAAGATTATCTTGGCTGTCACCGTACGGCGGATGGCTATGTTTTCCGCGTATGGGCGCCTAACGCCCATGCCGTGTGGTTGGTGTCCGATTTTACCGATTGGGTGCAAGGACTCCCCATGACCCGCGTTACCGAGATGGGCGTGTGGGAAGGGAAGGTAAGCTCTCCCGATTTGGAGGGCAAGCCCTATAAATACCGCATCGAAGGGGCAAACGGCATCCGATACAAAGCCGACCCTTATGCGCGAATGAACGAAACGCTGCAAAAAACGGCTTCATTGGTCTATACCAAGTCCGATTTTCATTGGTCGGACGGTGTTTGGATGAACAAACGCCGCCGTGTATCCCATTCCCGTCAGTTCTATTCTGCCCCCCTCCATGTTTACGAGATCCATTTGGCATCTTGGCGCACACGTGATGGCAGAAGCAATATAGATGGCGATGCCTATCTCAACTATCGGGAAATCGCAGACGAGCTGGTACCCTATGTGAAGAAAATGGGCTACACCCATGTGGAATTGATGCCCATCGGAGAATATCCCTTTGACGGTAGTTGGGGCTATCAATGCTGCGGCTATTTCTCTCCCACCTCTCGTTTTGGCTCGCCTGAGGATTTTGCTTATTTCGTCAACAAGCTCCATTCCAATGGAATCGGTGTCCTCTTGGATTGGGTTCCTGCTCATTTCCCCAAGGATGCTCATGGACTTTATGAATTTGACGGCTCTCCCCTTTATGAATATCAGGGCTGGGATCGTATGGAGCATACCGAATGGGGCACCCGTTGCTTTGACGTGGGACGCCCGGAGGTGCAATCCTTCTTAATTTCCTCCGCGCTTTCCTGGATCGAGGATTATCACATTGACGGTCTGCGGGTAGATGCAGTGGCATCCATGCTTTATCTGGATTATGCCCGTAAACCGGGCGAATGGGTGCCCAATGTCCATGGCGGCAGAGAAAATTTGGAAGCAATCGCCTTTTTCCAAAAGCTGAACAGCACCATTTTCGGTGCCCACGGCGATGTGCTGATGATCGCAGAGGAGTCCACCTCGTGGGCGGCGATCACCAAACCTGCCTACCAAGGCGGACTGGGCTTTAACTTCAAGTGGAATATGGGCTGGATGAACGATACGCTGGACTACGCTAAAACCGATCCCGTGTACCGCTCTGGCAGGCATAATAATTTGACTTTCAGCATTACGTACGCGTACTCGGAAAATTACGTGCTTCCCGTCAGTCACGACGAGGTTGTGCACGGTAAATACTCGCTTATAAACAAGATGCCCGGTGATTACGACCTAAAGTTTGCGGGTTGGCGCAACTACCTTATGAATATGTACGGCCATCCCGGCAAAAAACTGGTGTTTATGGGTACGGAGTTCGCGCAGTTTATAGAGTGGGACTACAAAAAGCAACTGGACTGGCTACTTTTGACCTACCCCGCGCATAGCGGAGCGCAAAAGTTCACCTCGGCGTGGGACGAGTTTTACTGCAAGACACCCGCAATGTGGGCAAAGGATACTTC
>JAZRIH010000171.1:0-6128 GCA_045645175.1 Eubacteriales bacterium
AAATATACATCACCTGCAACCAAAGCTCCTGATTACGCCGTTTTTCTCGCAGCCCCATTGCCTTCCGGTATACTTCCACCAGCTTCACATCCTGATTCCAAAATTCATCGTAGGTCATGCCAATGGACATATAATGGGGGCAAAGCTGCTCGAATATTTCTGTGTAAGACTGGAAGGTCTGGCTTAACCCTTCGTCACCTTCCAGGTTGCTGCGTTTCCCTCGTCAACAGAGCTATTGCCTGTCAGGGTGTTGACGGTTTCGGCATACATTTCAAGAAGGACCTGGATGAAACCGTCTTCGCCATCGCCCACCTTATCGACGATATGCTCATAAATTTCATCTACCAGAGAACGCTTAATTCCCTTGTTGTTTTTCATAAAGGCACCATAAACAAGGATCGGCACCATGGTCATAGGCTTATCTCCTACCTGATCCAATACGAAGCCCTGCTGCTCCATGGCCTTTACGGAATTTCTGGAATACTCCAGCACATAGCTCTGCTGATTGTACGTAACAGTAATTGTGGTACTCATAGGTAACTCTCCATTTCCTTATATTTAAATAGGTATAATGTGTTTGAAAGAAGGGCGGTTTTTTATGCCGCCCTATTTCTCGTTCTTATGCACCCTGCGACCAGACAGGAACAGTAGACGGGGTCACAGAAATGGTCATTTCCAGCACTGCATCCACAGAGCCTTCGTTAACAGATACGCTAACCGATCCTTTCCAGGTATAGCCGGAGCCATCCGAGAAGGTAAGAGACCAGCTCTGATCGGCATCCAGACCATTCAGCGTGTTATAAACGACAGGATCATAGTTTGCAGTGAAGTCAAAAGACTCACTCTGCTGACGGATACCAGCAATGAAGGTCTGGGCATCCGAAGAAAGATCCGTGGTCTCTAAAGAGCTGCGCTTACCCAAAAGGGAAGGGAAGTCCTTGATAATAACCGCGGTCTGAGGTGTACCTTCACCATACTTTAAGGACACACCAAACGTACTAATGGCCATGAAAATCTTTCCTCCTTTTCATCGTTTGTACACAACTCCATTGCTCCCTACGATAGCTTCGTAAATGGCCGTAATGGAGTAGATAGTAGATTCATAGATTTCTGGGGTAGTAGTGTAGGAAATTCGTCGAAACCCCAACTGACGCATTTCCTGGTCCGCTGCAGAAAAAATCTTTCGCGCTTCTGCCTTCTTGCCGCTTTCTTTATTAGAAAAGACTTGCAGACGATAGGAGAGTGCGGAAAAATTCTCCTGACGAGAAGAATCCAGCAGATTTTCTGCCGCCACATTCTCGATTTCATCTAGTGTTACAGTAGGAAACTTAGATGGCTGTCGGGTATACTCACCGGTCACGAAGATGCCAGGGTAGACGCTCCGGAGTTCTTTTGCAACGAGTGTGAAAATTTCATTTAAAAAATCATTCATTTCCAGACTTCCCTCGCAATCTGCACCACGCGTTCTACCATAACATCCCGTGCAGTAAGCATAGCTTCAGCCGGTGGATTACCGTATGTACGTCTTGCTACGCCACCATCGTATTCCTTGAAAAACCAGCCTTTCGGATTCTTACCTCGCCCTTTGCCGTATGTGCCATGAGCAGGCGGTGTAAACTCAGTGGAAGAAGAATCATACTCCTTAAACTTCACGCCGGTACCGAATTCGATAAAGCCAACCGTTGTGCCGTAGGCAATGACAGCTGCTCTTGTCCCGTTTTGAGTCTGAGCGATCAGGACATCCTTGGTACCATCGTAATCCGCCATGGAGAAGCCTAACTCTGCAACTGAGACACCGATCTCTGTTAAGCGCCTTACGAATTCCTGTTCCTTCGTCAGAAAACCCTTTTCGTATTGCTTCAGCTGTTGGATTGCATTTGTGATAGATGCCTTATCAAAAGGATCGATGATAATCTTCATGAGACAGTCACTTCCTGAAGCGCATACAAGATGCCATTTTTGCTATCTGCCTTCCGAACCACAACGTAGTTATAGCGTTCCGTGTTGCCAAACCATACGATGCTGTCCTCCTCGATGGGGCAATTCGGATCCGCTACAACCATGGTACGGCTGTATCCGGTAAAGCTCCCGAAGGCTTGCACAGCCTCTGCACCCGTAGATGCGGAAATGTTACACATAAGCGCCTTTCTCTCTCCGTAAGTCGGTGTACTTTCGCCAGTTTCATTTCCATACTCATCTACATCGGAATGAGAGCCCGTCCGGAGGGCATAATAAATAAGTCGTTTATTTCGATTTAAATTCCGCATCACAAAACACTCCCTGCCACCGGCACAATGCGGCGGAGCAAGGACGGGCTCACGTCCGCAGCCTCATACGTCCGATCCACACCATTCTCCTTGTGAGCCGTCTGTCCTTCAGCGCCCATTTTGGTGAAAAGCTCCACAGCAATCTGTAACTGAATATGTTCATATGCTGCAGGGACCATCGCATCCTCTGGAGGGCCGAAGGGATAGCGTCGATTGAGCACAATCCCTTCAGCTTGTTCCAAGAGGTATAGGAGGAGGTCTGTTGAGGCGGTATCCGGAGAGATAAGCATCTCAAGACGTACTAGCTTTTCATTTTCAGTCATCCGTGCTTACCTCCCAATTAGTTTAGGCTCCAGTAGCCCCGATTTCAGAAGCATTAGCTACATATACGCTGCGGCTATAAGTAGGAGCAGTGAAGGTAGTAGCAATGCCAGTAAACTTGCCGTGGTACCATTCAGGACCGTGGTCCAGACCCATCTGACCGAAGAGCTGGAACTTCTCACCTGCGCCAGTCTTAGCAAGAGGCTCCAGGAAGAAGTTACCCTTACCAGGTACAGGCTGATACACAGGATTGATAACATCCAGGTTCAGAAGAAGCGCAGTACCAGCAGGCAGGCATTCACCCAAGTACAGGTACACAACGCCAAGAGGCGTTACGACACTGGAAAGGTTAATACCATTGACCTCACGGGACGCAGGAATTACAGTAAGACCGTTATTCACCGCATCTGCGTTGATCTGGAACATGGTAATAGCATCGCACCAAAGAACCAGGTTCTGAGTAGGTGCATTGGATTCATAGACCTTTTTAAGCATTTCTGCTACGTCCCAAAGGCCAAGAGGCTTATTACCCATGGCAGTTACATTGGAAGTGATAGCAGAAACAAGACCGCGGGTCTTATTGACGGTGGAGTCAGAAGATGCCTTGTTATATTCACCATTAATGAAGGTATACTCGATATCGCGGGCCACCTTCTGCATCTTCACAGCTACCTGGAAATCCAGTTCATTCACAGGATTTGCACTCTGGTTCGCAATGTTGATACCGGAGATAGTGCCCATATTGCTCTGCTTCGCATAAGAGATACCAACAGATTCCATGAAGATCTGGGTTACGTTGGTGCTCTGCGTGCGCGTAGCAACAGAGGCCTCAGGTGCCATCAGGGATGCGCCCTCACTGATTTCAGGCTGAGAGCCGTTACCGCCACCGGTATATTCCTGACCGATGACGAATTCTACATGGTTGGTTGTTTTGGCACGGCTGCCGATAGCAGAAGAGAGAGGAGTTCTCGTATTACCTCTGTTAAAGAGCATGCCGCTATAATTCAAAACACCAAAGGAAGTTGCAAACTGATCTGCCATATTTCATTCTCCTTTTTCATTCAGTATGTGCAGCAGCCTCCTGCGCCAAGCGCGTATAATAAGCTACTGCTGTAAAGTCACCGGAAGCCTGCGCTTCCGCCAGTTTTCCGCTGTAATCCACCTTCTGTTCACTTCCAGCAGCAGGACGAGGAGTGGATTTCAGGAATTCAGCCTTCAAGGCCTTTTCCTTATTGACCGCAAAGGTTCTCTGGTTTTCAAAGACCGTTTCCATGTCGCCGGATACCAATGCTTCGGCGGTAGACTTCGCAAGGCTTTCCTCATAGCCCATAGCCAGGTAAGAAGTGGTATACGAGTGAATGGTTCTCTCACGCTCCAACTCTTCCACACGGGCCTGCAACGCTGCTCGTTCTTCAGCCTCACGCTCAGCCTTTTCTTCTTCAGCAGTCATCTTCTCACGCAGCTGCTTTTTATACGCTGCGGCTTCGGATGCTACCTTATCCAAGGCGTCTTTCTTCACCCAACCGGTGAAATCAGGTTCCGGAAGCTCCATCGCCTCCAAGATTTCCAGCTTTTCTTCTGCAGTCATTTCGGAATAACCCTCGATAGTGCTAACATCGATCTTTGCCATAATGTCAATTCTCCTTTTGCGTTTTTGAGGCTTCTCTGCCTATGTAATAGTGCGCTTAATTATCCTCTGATCTCCCAGAGCCTGAGTTTGTTATGCGGTTCTCTCCGCCGTTTTACTTTTAAAAAATATAAAAAGCGCCAACGGTACGGTTTTCTTCGTACTGTTGGCGCTCTATACGTGGCGCTCTGTCCTAATATGTATGTGTCTTGCAACGGTATCAATCTCCACCAGTGCTTTGCACTTTGGACACCTAATCTGCGCTTGCCCGTTCATGTCCATCAGTCGCCTGTTGCATCTGGGGCACCGCACCTGTTCCAGAATTAGCAAGTCGCTCTGCCTCCTTTTTCTCGGCTATTTTATCCTGTTCTTCCTTCCATGCCTTACCCTGCAGATATGCGCTTTCAGGGTCCGGGAACATGCCGCAGCTGGCATATGCCACTTCCGGATGGATCCACGGGTTATTTAACATGGCGATAAGAACCTGGGATTTGGTTGCAATATTCTCATAATTTCTGCGAGTGAAATGCGCCTCGATATCGCTGAGTTTCAGATGTGTACCCACGGTATCTCGCATAATTCGTAGGATTACCTTCAAATGCTCCTTTTCAGCGGCTTTGAAAGACGTTTCTAGATCTTTTGCTCTCGTTTCGGCTGAGGACCAGCCATCTCGAAGCTCCACAGCCTGCCCGGTATCCGAAGTACTGCTTCCGCCGTTTCGATTCGGCACCCCACAGATAGTCAAGATCGCCTGATACAGATCCTCTTTCAATGTCTGCACATCCGACTGACTCATAGGGGAGGAGAGGTACTTAGCATCTGTACCTTCCGGAAGACAAAGCATCTTCCACTCATTAAGCCTACTGTAAGTCTCTTCATCTACCTGCGCACCCAGAATAGCAAGGAAACTATTAATATACTGGGCTACATCGTCCATACGATTACTCTGAAGCGCATTTAGTGCATCTACCAGAGGAATCACTGGCTCAAACACGCCTAGAAGATCTGCCGCTGCGTATTCCACGATAGGGAGCATCCCCAAAGGATTTATTTCTACCGTTGGATTAGAAATCCCGTGCTTATATGTATAAACATAATGGGGTGTATACACCGTAAATACGATATCCCCATTTTTCTTCTTGGCATAGGTGACGTTCATAAGGGGACTTTCGTCCACATCGCTACTATATACCACGAAGGTCCTGCGAGGATCCGGGGCATATACGTTGAAAGGCGGCTCATCGCCATCTTTCTGCCAGTCTTTATTCGGCAGCGCCATTTTATAGCCAGTCCCTGCTACCAGCATCCATTTACCAAGCTTACTATCGCAGCTAGCCTTATTGGCATCCGACATGCAGCTATTCAGCGCATTGATATCCGCTGCGATTACATCATCCGCCGTATTATTCTGCGTCTTTTCACGCCGCACGTACTGGATGGGTTCGCCGAAGATATAGCCCTTATAGAAGTTCGTCACTTCCAGGCAACGCGCCTCGCCAATTTTGTGGTTGATATTTTCGCGGACTTCTTTGGTTTTGCCCTCGATTGCCGTCTTATTCCGGTAATATTGATATAGCTCAATAATTTCGCTGCGGTTCTCCAAATGAACCAAATACGCCGCATTTACTTCTTCCACTACATTTTGTGCAGTAATTTCAGCCGCATCGGTAAAAATTTTGCGACGCCCATAGCTCATCGAAAACCACCTTCTTCCCCAACGGTATTGTAGCATAATAATACCGTTTTGTCTATATATTGTGTGGTTAATTTTCCCAATATCAATATATTGTGGTTGCTGGGCGCGTTTGGCCATCATCGTTTATACTGTACCCCAAGGAGTGGACACATAATATTTTAAAATCCTTGATTCTGGACAAAAAATGCGGTATGAGTTTTTGTAGAATCCTTTTTTC
>JAZRIH010000172.1:0-2325 GCA_045645175.1 Eubacteriales bacterium
TTCCCGACAGTGTAACGAGTCTGGGCTATGGATTGTTCTTTGATTGCAAGAGCTTAACCACGGTCAAGCTTCCCAACGGCATCACCAAAATCGGCAATCGGACGTTCGCTAATTGCGATAGTCTGACCTCCATCACTATCCCCGCCAGCGTCACCGAAATCGGCTCCGGTGTGTTCAGTAGTGCGCTCACCGACATCCACTATCCGGGTACCATGAAGCAATGGAATGCCATTTCCAAGGGTAGCGAATGGGTTTCCACGTATACCAACGGTTATACCATCCATTGCACCGACGGCGACATCACCTACTAATCCCCCCACCCATCCCTCCCTCACGGGAGGGATGTTGTCATTTCCACTAAATCCCTCCCCTTTCATTTGTCACTTTTCCCAAATTCCAAACTTTACATAAAAATCCCACAAAAACACTTGATTTTTTTACCCCGATGTATTATTATATATCTGTATAATTTTGCAATCAAGTCATGATTAATACAAGGCTTGATAGGACATGATAAAAGTCAAGTGTATAAATAAAGGAGATCTTTGCTATGCCTAAATTCAGAAGAATCGGCGTTCTTTCCTCCGGTGGCGATGCTCCCGGCATGAACGCAGCCATTCGTGCAGTCACCCGCAGCGCTCACGCCAACGGTGTTGAGGTTGTCGGTATTTACGAAGGATACAAGGGTCTGATCGAAGGAAACGTAAAGGTCTTCGGTCCCCGCGATGTATCCAACACTATCAATCTGGGCGGCACTCTGCTCTACTCTGCTCGCTGCACCGAATTCAAGGAAGAATGGGGTATGCAGAAGGCTAAGGAAACCTGCGAAAAGTATGAAATCGACGGCATCGTTGCCATCGGCGGCGACGGCACCTTCAGAGGTGCTACCGACCTGTCCATCCGCGGTATTCCCTGCATCGGCATTCCCGGCACCATCGACAATGACATCACCGCTACCGACTACACCATCGGCTACGACACCGCTATGAACACCGTTGTAGAAATGGTTGACCGTCTTCGCGACACCTGCGAATCCCACGCTCGCTGCAATGTAGTTGAGATCATGGGCAGAAACGCAGGCTATATCGCCCTGAACACCGGTATCGCAGTTGGCGCAACCGCTATCTGCCTCACCGAAATCCCCACCACCATGGAAGAGGTCATCGCTCGCATCTCTGCTGCTAAGGCAACCGGCAAGCGTAACTTCATCGTTATGGTTGCGGAGAGCATGGGCTCTGAGTTTGGCGAAGTTCTCACCCAGCGCATCGAGGCTGAAACCGGCATCGAAACCCGTTTCGCACGTCTGGCACACGTTGTCCGCGGCGGCTCCCCCTCTCTGCGCGACCGCGTAATGGGCTCCGAGATGGGCGCGAAGGCAGTTGAACTCCTGCTGGCAGGCGAGAGCAACAAGGTTGTTTGCTACCGTCACGGTGAGATCGTTACCTCCGAGATCACTTGGGCGCTGGCTCTGGACAAGCTGTTCAAGTCCGAGTATGCAGGCTACAAGAAGGCTGACATCGAAAAGCTGCTGGCTCCCTACGATGATGCAGAAAAGGCAAACATGCACGCTTTCTGCGAAAACAAGCTGAACAAGATGAAGGCGCTCTACCAGACTGCGCTGGACATTTCCAACTGAGTTTGATTCAAAATGGCTGAGCGAGTGTAAGCACTTGCTCAGCCACGTTTATTTGTATAGTTCCTGTGACGGGCGACCAATGGTCGCCCCTACAAGATGCATAAAAAACTATTTTCTTCGCCTATGGGCGGAAAGGAGATTCTCATGCTGTCCAAAACCACTTCTGCATCCCTGTTTGGGGTAGACGGCTTCGTGGTCACCATCGAATGTGACGTGACCGACAAACTGCCCTCCTTTGAGATCGTAGGACTGCCCGACAACGCAGTCAAGGAAGCCAAGGAGCGCATCCGCACCGCCTCGGACAACAGCGGTATCTATTTCCCCGATAGCGCGATCATCATCAATCTCGCCCCTGCCGATATGAAAAAAAGCGGATCGGCATTCGATCTGGCTATGCTCATGAGCATCTACAAGGGGGCGGGCATCTTGAGGGGCGATCTCTCGGACAAGTGCTTTTTAGGCGAGCTGTCCCTGTCGGGCGAGGTCCGTGCCATCCGCGGCATCCTCTGCATGACCCTCGCCGCCAAAGCCGCAGGCATCCGTGAGATCTTCGTCCCCACCGCCAACGCCCCCGAGGCATCGGTGGTAGAGGGCGTCACCGTATGGGCAGTGCCCAACGTCGCCGCCTTGGTGGCGCACCTCAATGGCAGAGGGGACTTGGAAAAGGGTGTGTTCACGCCCCCCGATTT
>JAZRIH010000173.1:0-3235 GCA_045645175.1 Eubacteriales bacterium
CGAGGGATTTGTAGAAAATCGTACGGATGTATCCCTCACTACCCGTGTAGAGCAGTACAAACGGCTTACCGCAGGCATCCTGCAGGCAGACGATGAGGCAGTCCTTGCCACCTACGAAAGCTTTGACTCTGCGCTTTATCAGATTACCCGTAAAACCGCTTTCACCCTCGACTATCTCACGGGTACCGAAACCATCACCAAATATACCAAGGAATTCAACAATCAGGACAGCTCCTATATCACCGTCGCCACCCCCTATGTGGTGGGCAGAAAGACCGTTCAGCCTTATATGGGCTATCTGCTGATTTCCTCGGTGAAGGACGAAAAAACCGTCCTCGGTCTGTACGATATGAGCGGAAATGTCCTGATCGAAGATATCGGCAACAAAACTCCCTACTACGCACGAGATTTTTCCAATCAGCCCGTATTCCAAGACAAGAACGGCAAGCTCTATTCCTTCAACGGAACCAAATTCACCTCGGTAGAGGAAAAGAATATCCGTTCCAATCTGTCCTACGATTACCCCGCTTATCCGCTGGGTGCATACAACGGCACCTACGAAGTGCGCTATAATCCTTCGGAAAATAATTACGACTACGTGAATTACAAAACCATGGGTCAGCATTATTCGGGCAATTTCTTCAAGGCCTTCAACTATTCCGAAGACGGTATGGCAGTTGTCATCGACAACACCGAAAACTCTGTGCGCATCATCAATTACCGCAATCGAACCCTCTTCAAGCCGGGCAGTCAGTACGTATATTACGTTGACCCCAGCACCGGCAAGCGTTCCCACGCCAAAGACCACTACGCCTTCCCCGACACTTACGGCATCGAATCCATGGGCGCCCAAGGCTTTGACCATGGTTATCTCCGCCTGCGCATCCGCACCACCAGTATGATGTCCGATGCTCTGGGCAAGGTAGTCCGCGACCAGGATTATCTGGTAGATACCAAGGGAAACAAATTCAACATTCCCGCAGGCTATACCTTGGAGGGATATTCCGACGGTATCCTGCTCCTCTCCAAAAACGGGCTCTACGGCTATTACAGCGTAGAAGGCGACTGGATCGCCCAGCCCATCTATTCCTACGCTCGCCCCTTCATTCAGGGACTCGCAGTAGTCGGCTCCGAAGACGGCACCGTAGGCATGATCGACACCAAGGGCAATATCGTTCTCCCCTTTGTGTTCACTTCCATTTCCGATATCTCCTCGGGTGTGATCGTCACCTACTGCGAGGGCATCGGCTGGGAAGTCTTCAATGTAAATAAAAAATAACCCCAACGCAAAACAGGAGGGGTAACCCCTCCTGTTTTGTACAATTCATTCTATTACACTTCAACCAGTTCCGCCGATTCTTTTTCGGCTTCCTCTACTGCTCTGTCATACGCATCGATGACGGCAGCCTCCAGCATCCCTCTGAACTGAGCATTGATGGGATGTACCACATCTCTGAAAGTACCGTCCGCATTCTTCTTGCTGGGCATTACAATAAAATAACGCTCTTTGGCGTAGATCACCTTAATATCGTGAAGTGCGAGCTGACCGTCGAAGGTCACCGATACCACAGCTTTCATAGTGGAATCATCATCAAACAGCTTTCTAACTTTAATATCGGTAATTTGCATATTCAAAAACCTCTTTCCATTGAAATCAATTTGTGTTTGTGCAGTTATTATATGCCACAAATATAAACTCTAAATAAATATTCCGTAAAACTTTGAAAAGAATCCGTTTCATTTTTTTGAACGAATCATGAACCCCAAAATGTGCGGTTTTTCGCCGCAAGAAAGGCAGACACATGAAATCGGAAACCAAACTTATTCTCGATCAGGCAAACTCCCTTCATTTTGCAGGCATCGGCGGTATTTCCATGTCCACCCTTGCCATGCTGGCTCTGCAAAAGGGCTACACGGTCAGCGGTAGCGACCGAAGCGAGAGCGATGCCGTGAAAAAACTCATGGCGGCAGGCATTCCCGTCACCATCGGCCATCTTCCCGAAGCAGTAGAAGGGAAGGATGCGGTAGTTTACACCGCCGCCCTGGGCATGGATAATCCCGAGCTGGATGCTGCATCCAAGCTGGGCATTCCCCTTATTTCCAGAGGAGAATTTTTAGGCTACATCATGGGCGCATACGAAACCAGAGTAGGCGTGTCGGGCACACACGGCAAGACCACTACCACCAGTATGCTCTCCCACATTTTCATTGCCGCAAATTATGACCCCACCGTTGCCAACGGCGCAATCCTCCCCGAAATCGGCGGCGCATACCGTTTGGGCGCACCCGATTATTTCCTCTACGAGGCTTGCGAATACAAGGATTCCTTCCTTTCCTTCCAGCCCTCCATTGCAGTCATCACCAATGTTGAGCTGGACCACACCGACTATTTCGAGTCTTTGGACGACATCATCGCATCCTTCCGCAAATCCATCGAGCCTTCTCATGCAGTAGTGGCAAACATGGACAGCGAAAACGTAAAACGTGCGCTGGAAGGCTACGACGGCTGGATCATCGGCATCTCCCTCACCGACGAAAACGCTGATTTCTATCCCAAGGATCTGCATTTCGATCACGGCATGGGCGTATACACCCTTTGCAAAAAGGGCATTCCCCTTTGCGAGATCCATCTGCCTGTAATCGGTGAATTCAACGTCTACAACTCCCTTTGTGCGGCGGCAGTTGCCGTAACCTGCGGAATCGATCCTCAGGTGATCGCAGAGGCATTCCCCACCTTCGTGGGCGCATCCCGCCGATTCGAGAAGAAGGGCATGGCAGAGGTGGATGGCGGAAAGGTCATGGTCTACGACGACTATGCTCATCATCCCGATGAAATCAGGGCAACCCTCACCGCCGCTACACGTCTCGGCTACGACCGTGTACGCTGTGTATTCCAGCCCCACACCTATTCCCGCACCTACGATCTGTTGGATGAGTTTAAGACATCCTTCTCCGCGGCTGACGAGATCATCTTCGCTGACATCTACGCAGCTCGCGAAACCGACACCAAGGGCGTTTCCTCGGCACTCCTTGCCGATCTGGCAGGCGGACTCTATCTCCCCTCCTTTGAGGCAATCGCCGACTATCTGGCAAAGACCGCTAAACCCGGCGACCTGATCCTCACCATGGGCGCAGGCGACGTCTATAAGATTGCAGGCTTGGTTTTAGGAAAATTAAATTAATCTATATTTGGGGCGTCGCCCCAAACCCCACCCGCTTTCTTGAAAGAAAGCGG
>JAZRIH010000174.1:0-12353 GCA_045645175.1 Eubacteriales bacterium
GTGTGCCTTGAGTGCTACGCAAGGATAGTTTGCCATCAGCATATCCAGGGTGGGGGTGTTTGCCATAGCAACTGCGTTGCCTTCATTGGCGGGAGCGATGCCGATGCCGTCCATAACGATGGTAACAACGGGGCCCTTAACGCCTGCAAAAGTGGAAGATTTCGTAAGCTTTGCCATATTATTCATCCTTCTCCGATGCGAAAGTATTTTGCCAACGGTGCATCGGTAGCCGCCGGCATTTAGAAAAAGCCATATCTTTTTTTATTATAAACCATAATTGTGAACAAAATATGTAGAATGAGGAAATCGTGACAATTTTTTTGCATGGGAGGAGGTCCCGGAAACTCGTAGGGGCGATTCGCGAATCGCTCGCTTTTCGGAACATACGAGTTGAGGTTTCGTCTCGACATTTTCTCCTACTTTCCGCTCCTGCAGAAAGTAGGTAAAGG
This sequence comes from Eubacteriales bacterium, assembly GCA_045645175.1. Classification (GTDB taxonomy): domain Bacteria; phylum Bacillota; class Clostridia; order Oscillospirales; family CAG-272; genus CAKSQF01. Next base: position 450 of record JAZRIH010000174.1, read on the forward strand.
CAATCCTGCTTGGTCGCGTCTGAGGACGCGACATTTCTGTCCCATTTCTGTCGTTACCTGAGGGGAAATCGGATAAATTGGGTGACATCTCGATTCTAATGTTTCTCATCTCGCCACGGTTTGTACTCTGTAGAGATCAATAAGATCTGTGGGCGACGAGTATTCGTCGCCCTACTAAAGTTCTAGGAGGTGTAGGAACCTTCTTGAAAGAAGGTTCCTACTGGGTGTGGGCAGCGCCCACAGTTACTCTATTTCTTTTTCCAGTTCCTTCACCAGTGCTTGCATTTCGGTGCGTGTAGTGGCAGATTCCGCACGGAGGAGGAAGGCGGTCTGTGCTTTTTTGTCCAGTTCGGCGTAGCGTTGGAGGGCGGAGGGGTGCAGAGCAAGGGTGAGGGCGAAGCCTACGGGCATCTCGGGGGTGGGCGGTGTATTTTGTTTCATCGGATCATCCTTCGTGATGGGATTGGGGCAAAAATCCCCTTGAAGACAGTATCTCCAAGGGGATGAGTGTTTATGTAGCCGGCTCAGAAAAATCGGCGGAGCCAATCCACGATGGCATAGTAAACGGGAATGGTCACAAAGACCGCCCAGCCGGGGTGCCAAAGATTCCACTGAAATCCCAAGATCAGGAAGACGATCGTTGCCAGGACGGGATAGGCGAATGCCTGAGGGCGCTTGCGCTTGAAGGAAATAAACAGGGAATAGTAGATGGGGATGGTGAGAAACACCAGCCACGCAGGATGCCAGAGATCCATGAAGAAGCCGAGACAAAAGAAGATCAGTAAACAAAGGAGGGGATAAGCAAATCGATGGGGATTCTTCAATCGGATGGCATCTTTCAGGGATTCGAACAGAGGAATCAGCAGAAAGATCATCCAAAGGGGATGCCAAATATTATAAATGGCAGAGAAAATAATATACAGACAGCCTACGATGGCGGTCAGAGGAAACTCCCGCAAGGCGGATTTCCATACGATTTTGGGTTTTCTGCTTTGATTCATAATAACTCCTTTGGGTCGAGATTACTGCAAGTATAGCACAGCACTGCTCATTTGTCAAGAATCATCAACCGGCCATCTCGCCGTCAAACTGACTATTCCAAAGGGTAGCGTAGAATCCTCCCTTGGCCAGCAGACTGTCATGATTGCCTTGCTCGATGATCTTGCCGTCCTTCATTACCAGAATGATGTCGGCTTCTCGAATGGTGGACAGACGGTGGGCAACGATGAAGGAGGTGCGTCCCTTCATCAGCTTGGCGAATGCCGATTGGATGCGCTGTTCGGTACGGGTGTCAATAGAGGAGGTCGCCTCGTCCAAAATCAGGAGAGGAGGCAGACAAAGCATGATACGGGTGATACAGAGGAGCTGTTTCTGTCCTTGGGAGAGCATACCGCCGTCCTCGCCGATCACTGTGTCATAGCCATTAGGCAGTCGACGGATGAAACTGTGGGCGCGGGCTTCCTTGGCGGCATTGATCATTTCCTCATCGGTAGCATCGGGGCGTCCCATCTTGATGTTCTCACGAATGGTGCCTGCCTTCAGCCAAGTGTCCTGGAGTACCATGCCGTAGTTTTTGCGAAGAGAATGACGGGTGACCTTTCGGATGTCCTTGCCGTCCAGGGCGATGGAGCCTTCCTTCACATCGTAGAAGCGCATGAGCAGATTGATCATGGTGGTCTTGCCGCAACCGGTGGGACCTACGATGGCAATGCGCTGACCGGGCTTTACTTGGAGATTCAGACCCTCAATGAGATGCTGATCGGGATCGTAGGAGAAGGACACGTCGGTAAGATTATATGCGCCCTCTGCCTTGCCCATTTCGGGGAGTGTGCTGTCATCAATCTGGGCGGGGGCTTCTACTAATTCAAACACTCTCGCCGCACAGGTGAGGGCGTTTTGCAGTTCGGTGACCACACCTGAGATCTCATTAAAGGGTTTGGTGTATTGATTAGCGTATGCAAGCATACTGGAAAGAATACCTACGGTAAGCAGGCTTCCTCCTGCCGCATCCAATCCTCCGGCAATTCCAGCGGCGGAGTAGAGCGCGTTGTGGGAGATTACTGCAAATGCGCCTACCAGTGCAACTGCCGCATATACCACGCTGTTGACAAATCGGGTGCAGGGGTTGGTGAGAGAGGAGAAGAAGATGGCGCGCAGAGATGCGGAGGTCAGACGGTCGTTGATTTCGTCAAACTTCTCCATAGCGGCATCCTCGTGACCGAAGGCACGGACCACCTTTTGTCCGGTGAGCATTTCCTCGATAAAGGCAGTTTGCTCGCCTCTTGTCTTGGATTGGAGCTTGAACATGGAGTGAGTACGGGAGGCGATGAATGCGGCAACCACCAAAGAAAGGGGAGTAACCAGTACCACCACCAGAGCGATCTCCCAAGACAGGCTGAGCATGAACAGCAGAGTGCCGATAATGGTCAGCACACCGGTGAATAATTGGGTGAAGCCCATGAGCAGACCCTCGGAAAATTGCTCGGCATCGGCAACTACACGGGAGAGGAGATCGCCTGTGGAGTGGCTGTCCAAATAGGAGAGGGGGAGCTTTTGAATTTTGGAAAAGGCATCGTTGCGCACGTCACGGACAACGTGGTAGGCAATGCGATTGTTGCAAATGTTCATCAACCATTGGGCGATGGCGGTGAGGAGAATCACCCAAACGGCGGTGGTCAGGAAGTTCAGAACGATCTTCATGTCTACCTTGCCTGCGCCGATAATGCCGTCAATGGCAGAGCCGAAGAGGATGGGCAGATAGAGGGTGAGAGCGACTGTAAATGCGGCAAGGAGAAGGGAAATGATCAAAAGGGGAAGTCTGCGGCGGATATAGCGCAGTACTTTGGCAAGGGTGACAAAATCGGATTTCTTGATTTTCTTTGCCATATCAGATCGCCTCCTTCTCGATGCACTTTTCAGTGCGGGGATATTGTGCGTAGTGGATTTCGCTATATACGGGGCAGGTGCGCAGAAGCTCGTCGTGCTTGCCCAGAGCAACCGCCTCGCCGTCCTCCAGAACCACGATCTGATCGGCATGGCGGATAGATGCGGTACGCTGGGAAACGATGAACAGGGTGGGGGCATTGGGCAAATTCTTGATTGCCCCTCTCAGATTGGCATCGGTGGCATAGTCCAGCGCCGATGCGGAATCGTCCAGGATCAAAATTTCGGGATTGGTGGCAAGGGCGCGGGCAATGGTTAGACGCTGTTTTTGTCCGCCCGACAGATTGCGGCCGCCTTGCTCGATGAGGGCATCCAATCCGCCCTCTTTCTTGGCTACGATGTCAGACGCCTGCGCGGCTTCAATGGCGCGCAGAAGGGTCGCATCATCGGCATTGGGTGCGCCGAAGCGGAGATTTTCACGGATGGTGCCTGCAAAAAGCTGTGCTTTTTGGGGAACGATGGCGATTTTCTTGCGAAGAGCATCGGTGTCCCATGCTTTGACGTCCAGACCGTCCACCAAAACCGTGCCACCGGTACAATCGTAGAAACGGGGGAGGAGATTCACCAGCGAGGTCTTGCCCGAGCCGGTGCCGCCGATGATGCCGATCACTTCGCCGGGCTTAACTTGCAGATTGATGCGGGAAAGAGCTTCGTCACCGCCGCCGGGATAGGCAAGGGATACGTCACGCAGTTCGACTGCATAGGGGGTATCTTCGCGAGTGCCTTCGATGGGGGCAGGAGCGGAGGGCTGTTCCAGTACCTTGGAGATACGGGAGAGGCAGGCAACGCCCTTGGTCATGGTGATGATGAGGTTTGCCAGCTTGATCAGCTCAATGAGAATCTGGGACATATAGTTGTAGAGCGCCACCACCTCGCCTTGAGTGAGGATGGCATCGTTTACTAAAATTGCACCGGTCTCGATGAGCCAAATGATCGCTAAATTGATGATCACGTAGGTGAGGGGATTCATCAGCGCAGAGAGCATACCCACCCGACGCTGGAATTTGGAGAAGGCGCGGTTACGTTCCTTGAACTCCTGGGTTTCGCCCTCTTCCTTGCAGAAGGCACGGATGACGCGTACGCCCGTGAGGTTTTCACGGGTGATGCCCAGTACCCGATCCAATCGCTCCTGCACCTTCTTGTATAGGGGGATGGACAGAAGCATGATGCCGAAAACAACAATCGACAGAAGGGGGATAGTCACCACGAAGATCAGCGCCGCTCTTACGTTAACGGTAAACGCCATGATCATGGCGCCGAATACGATGACGGGGGAGCGCAGGAATAGGCGCAGCGTGAGGTTCAGGGCAGATTGTACCTGATTCACATCGCCGGTCATACGGGTGATGAGAGTGCTGATGCCCAGACGGTCCAATTGAGCGTAGGAGAAGGATTGGATCTTGTCAAACAGAGCATGACGGAGCTTGCCTGCAAAGCCCACCGATGCCTTAGCGGCAAAATATTGGGCACAGACAGCGGCAATCAGACCGATCAGACCCAGCGCAACCATAACGAGGGTCATGGAAAGCACGTAGCCACGATCGCCTTGGCCGATGCCGCGGTCGATAATGGATGCCACTACCAGAGGCACGAACAGCTCGAAGGACGCCTCCAACAGCTTGAACAGAGGGGCTAAAAAGGATTCTTTTTTGTAATCCTTCAGATAAGTAAAGGTTTTTTTCATACTAATTCTCCGATTTTTTCCAAAAGGGAAGTGCATGATTCTATTATACCCCATTTTAAGGAAAAGTCAAGGGGAATGGGGGCAAAGATGAAAATCCCGCTCCATGAGCGGGATTAATTAGTTTATTCGGATTGTGCAGTTTCTTGTGCCTGCATTGCTTGCGCAGTTTTGCTGATCAGTATTGCCCAGTTAGTGCTGTTGTTGCCAAATCGCAGTAGCACGGAGGGCTGATTGGCGGACTCGATTTTTACACAGTCTTTTCCGTTGATATAATCCATTTTCAGTGCAGTGACTTGGTTAAAAGGAATTTCTATGGAAAAATTCCCTTGTTTTTTTAGCTCTGCGGAAAAATATAAGCTATCAGCGGTCAGCAAACACCATCCTGAAACTGATTTGGGTTTTTCAGTGGATAGGCGGAAGGAAGCTTGCTCGGAGATGATCAGTTTTTGCTCTAGCGCAGGGAAACTGTTCAGTAGATTCTTTTGTTGTTTGCGGAGTATACAATACATTGCCAGTCCGTACAGTGTGCCGCTCACCAACGCCATGAAGGCGAAATAGATCAAATTAGTAATGAGGTTATCACTGTACCGCATTGCCAATGTCATGATTAGCGAGTAGAAAATGCCGAAAAATACACCCATGAAGATACTGCGTTTTCTTATAATTTTTTTCAGGTTCATACAATCACTCCTTTTGATTTTAATGATCTTTCGATGGACTTAGTGCTCTAACTGCCATGCGGATTTGTTCAGCCCACAGGGTGGGGGCGTCCACCGCAAGGAAAATGCATTCGTTATCGGAGGTGGTGAGGGTGATGCCGTCTTTGGCATCCGAATCGGACAGATGCACCAAACGAATGTCGGTAAGGCTGTAATTGAAACCCAGATTTGGAATCGCTCGCTCTATGGCAACGAAAAAGAGCCGTTTATGGGTTAGGAATAATACGCCATCAAAATAGCGGCGGTTTCGGAACCCAAAGTGTTTTCTTGTGGCTTTGCTATGATATAGAGTAGATTCATCGGCATAGATATTGCAGATTTCGTCGGGATTCCGACAGAGGGTCTTGCAAACAATGGCGGCAACTACTGCGATCAAAGCGCCCACGGCGACCATGGTTATGATTTTGGAACCCCATTTGATGGGGAGATCGTTCAGTAGCGGATCCAAAATGTTGGAAACGAAATAGAAGAACATTCCTACCGTACCGCAAATAATCCCGCAGGAACGAGGTTTTTGCAATAAATTCATAGTCAACCTCCGCATTTAACTGTATTTAGAATAGCACAGTATTTCCTTTTTGTCAAGTAGAGACGAACTGTGTTCGTCCATTCTTACCCTCCCAGTTTTACACAAAAAACTCCCACCCGATGGGGTGGGAGTTTAAAAGCAAATTTTACGCTTATTCAGCGTCGTCCTCTACAGCAACTTCGGAAAGTGCGCGGATGGACAGAGAAACCTTCTGCTTCTCTTCGTCGATGCCGATGATCTTTGCATCTACAACGTCGCCTACGGAAACAACTTCAGCAGGTGCGCCAACTCTCTTGTCGGAGAGCTGAGAGATGTGGATCAGACCGTCAACTTCGGGAACGATTTCAGCAAATGCACCGAAAGGAGTCAGGTTAACGATCTTTACGGATGCAACGTCGCCTACGGAGTAGGTGCTGGTGAAGATGTTCCAAGGATTGGTAGCATCGGTCTTGTAGCCCAGAGAGATGCGCTTCTTTTCAGCGTCGAAGCTCTTAACGAATACGGTCAGAGTGTCGCCTACGGAAACAACCTCAGCAGGGTTCTTCAGACGGCTCCAGGACAGCTCGGTGATATGTACCATGCCGTCAACGCCGCCCAGGTCAACGAATGCGCCGTAAGAAGTCAGGGACTTAACTGCGCCGGTGAAGGTCTGACCAACTTCCAGGGTTTCCCAGAACTTAGCGATCGCTTCCTTGCGCTCCTTGCGGAGAACGGTCTTGATGGAAGCAACTGCACGGTTTCTGCCTTCAGCGATTTCCATGATGGTGCACTTCTGGGTGGTGCCAATCAGTGCCTTCATGTCGCCGTCCTTGGGTACACCGGTCTGAGATGCGGGAACAAATACTTTTACCGCACCGATAGCCAGCATAACGCCGCCCTTGATTACTTCGGTAACCTTACCTTCCAGAATCTCACCGGATTCTGCTGCTTCAACGATCTTCTTCCAATCGCCGATGCGTTCAATGCGCTTGCGGGACAGACCTGCAACGCCTTCGATGTCGCTTACGCGTACAACGAATGCTTCGATCTCGTCGCCAACCTTAAATTCGGAGCCAGCCAGCTCTTCAGCGGGGATGATACCCGTTACGTTGGCGGAAAGGTCAACATGCACTTCGGTGGACGAAATGGATGTAATAACACCCTTGACAATGTCTCCTGTATTTAAAGTTTTGAGAGAGCCTTCAAGCATGGACTCAAAGTTTTCGATGCTTTCGATAATTTCGCTCATAGATTTTTTTACCTCCTCTATTATATCGCCCGGCGTCGATGCGCCTGCGGTAATACCAATGGTTTGAGCCGCCCGAATCATGTCGGGGCAGAGCTCGGATGCATCCTCAATGTGGATGCTGTTTGCGAGATTTCTTTTTGCCACGGTGTAGAGAGCCTTCGTATTGGAGGAATCTCTGCCGCCGATGATGACCATCAGGTCTACTGAACGGGATAATTGGTCCGTTTCATCCTGACGATTGGCAGTCGCACTACATATTGTATCAAAAAAAATCGGATTTGTACAGTAGTTTTTGAAAAAAAGTTGACATTTGTTCCATTCTGCTAATTTTTGAGTGGTTTGTGATACGAAAATACAGTCATTTTTATCAATCTTGCACAATAACTCGGAAAAATCAGCGGCATCTACCGATGGAATCACTACGGTTTTGCCTTTAGAATAGCTGACAATGCCCTTTACCTCGGGATGGGTAGGGTCGCCGGACACCACCAATGTGGTGTGGGGGGCGGTATGCTCTGCAACGATCCGATGGATCTTTTTTACGAATGGACAGGTGCAGTCCACGATGGTGAGGGCGGGATTTGTCTCTGCCAAAGCAGAGAGACGCTCCATATTTTCCCTCAGCGTGCCGTGGGCGCGAATGAGAATGACCACAGGACTCTCGGCGGTAGCGCTTTCTGCAACGGGGAAGAGATCTTCCTCGGACAGTACGCTTACGCCGTCTTTTTCCAGTTTTGCTACTACGTGAGCGTTATGGATCAGTTTCCCTAGGGTGAAGATCCGTTTGCCCGGATGGGAGTGAGTCAGGGCAGTTGCCTGATCGACTGCCCGTCGCACGCCGAAGCAAAAGCCTGCGGATGTGGCAACCTTAATGCTCATTGCCTTCCTCGTTCACAACGGGTGCAGGAATGCTGTCGGGGATCATGCCGGTGATACGGGAGAAGACCAGATCGGATGCCTTCTGGAATTCTGCGCCTCTGCCAGCGGTCATGCCCAGCTCCTCAAAGGAAATAGGCTTGCCGATGGTGACGTAAGTACGGCGGAAAAGTCCGCATTTCCAATTCTTAGTGCGGATGAGAACGGGCAAAACGGTTGCCTTGGAGCGATAGGCGATCATGCCCACACCGCCCTTGACAGTGGTGGTACGGGGGTCTACGCCGGGACAACGAGTGCCCTGGGGGTAAATGCCCACCATTTCGCCTTCGTTTAGCAGATTCACCGAGAATTTGATGGTTGCGGTTGCCGAAACAGCATCACCGCGCTTGATAGGGAATGCGCCCAGCGCCTTGACCAACGCGCCTACTACAGGCACCTTGAACAGCTCTGCCTTTGCAAAGAAGCGGACTGAGCGCTTCAGGGAAGAGCCCAGAATGATGACGTCGTGATTGGAGAGATGGTTAGCGCAAACCAGCACGGGGCCTTCCATAGGCTCGTTTTCCTTGCCGGTGATCTTGATGCGATAAACGAAACGGAAGAATCCGGCGAGACATTTATGGGCAACAGAGTAGAAACTCATTGTAATTTCTCCTTAATAATGGCAAGAGCAGCGGCAAAGGTCTGCTCGGGAGTGAAATCGGAGTTGTTCAACTCCACGGCATCATCTGCTTTGCGCAGGGGAGCAGCGGCGCGGGTGGAATCGGCAAGGTCGCGGGCTTCCATGTCACGAAGAACTTCCTCATAGGTGGTGGCGATACCCTTTTCAGTAAGCTCCTCAAAACGGCGGCGTGCTTTTGCCGCGGAAGAGCAGACTAAGAAGATCTTTACATCGGCGTTGGGCAGGATTACGGTGCCGATATCTCTGCCGTCCATGATAATGTTGTTCTTTTCGGCGATCTCACGCTGGGTTTCCAGAAGAAATTCTCTTACTGCGGGGATAGCGGAAACCTTGGATGCCATCATGGAAATTTCGGGAGTACGGATCAGACCGCTCACGTCTTCGCCGCAAAGGAGAACATGCTGACTGCCGTCGATGTAAGCAAGTTCCAGCCGGATATTGGGGAGGAGGAAGGTGATGGCGTCGGTATCGTCGGGGTCAATACCGGTGCGAGCGACATACAGACCGATGGTGCGGTAGAGTGCGCCGGTGTCTACGTAAACGAACTGAAGGTGATTTGCCAGATTCTTGGCGAGGGTGCTTTTGCCTGCCCCGGAAGGGCCGTCCAGTGCGATTTGAATCATGTTTTTTTCTTGGACTTTCGGGAGAAGTCCTACCTCCTGTGTTTTATGTGAAATAGGATAGTTGAGTAAAAACCATCGTACACCGAGGGGCGGAGAAAACCATCTCATACGCCGAAGTTTTTCTCCTCCCCTCGAACTCCCCACCTCATTCCTTGGCTGAAGCCGTCAAAGATGGGAAAGCTTTGTTTGAATCTAATAATTGGTGGATTGTGAAGGGGGAATTATATATTCTCCGCATGGCAAGTATTTGCCATGCATTTATAAAAGTTCTTTGATCCAAACTTTCTTTCAAGAAAGTTTGGTGGGGATTGGGGCAAAGCCCCAAATACATTTATTTATTCCACAATTCCCACGGCTGCGTTGGCAGCGGCAATGGCGGTGGAGAAGGCGATCTGCAAATTGAAGCCGCCGGTGTAGGCGTCCAGATCGATGACTTCGCCTGCGAAGTAGAGACCGGGATGCGCCTTTACCTCCATGGTCTTGGGGGAGAGGGCTTTTACCGAAATGCCGCCTGCGGTGATGATCGCCTCGGAAATGGGGCGAGTGCGCTTGACGGTGACGGTGAGGTGTTTGAGCAGATGCAGGATCTGTTCACGCTGGGCCTTGGTGATGGAGTGTACTTTTTGATGAGGGGCGATCTTGCAGAGTCCAACGAATACGCTGATCAACTTGGCGGGAAGGAGATCGGAGAGGGCATTGGAAAAATCACGGTTGGCATACTTGGCAAAATCGGACAGGAGCCGCTTATCGAGAGTCTGCTCATCAAGAGCGGGCTTTAAGTCAATCTCCAAACGGTAGCGTCCGGGGACGGGATCCTTCAGATGCGCCGAAAGGGAAAGTACTACGGGACCGGAGATGCCGAAATGGGTGAAGAGCATTTCACCGAAATCGCGGTAAACTACCTTTTCGTTTCGGGTGTCGATGGCGGTAAGGCTTACGTTTTTCAGAGCAAGTCCTTGGAGCAGGGGAACCCACGCCTCATTAGTTTCCAGAGCCACCAGAGAGGGGCGGCCAGGAATCACGGGGATGTCCATTTTTTCTGCAAAACGATAGCCGTCGCCGTCCGAGCCGGTGGTGGGATAGGACACGCCGCCGGTGGCAATGATTACCTTGTCAAAGGAATACTCGCCCATGTGGGTGGTGACAGTGTAACTATTCTCGTTGGGAGTGACCGACAGCACTTTTTCGTGGCGAATCACAGCGCCATTATCCTTGACGAAGCGGATGAGGGCATTTACAATATCGCTGCTGTGATCGGATACGGGGAATACGCGGTTGCCGCGCTCCACTTTCAGGGGAACACCCAGGTTTTCGAAGAACTCCATGGTGTCGGCAGGAGTAAAACGATTGCCTGCGGCAAAGAGGAAACGGGGGTTGGTAGGGACATTTGCCAGCCATTCATTCACCGAGCAGGCGTTGGTGACATTGCACCGACCTTTTCCTGTGATAAAGAGCTTTTTGCCCATTTTTTCATTCTTTTCAAAGAGCGTGACATCAGCACCCAGACGTGCAGCTTCGCCTGCCGCCATCATGCCTGCCGCGCCGCCGCCAATGACGGCAATTTGCAGATTTTCCACGGTATCCTCTCCTTTTGTTGACGCTTAACTTACATTATACTTGATTTTCTTGTAAAAGTCAAGGGCATTTTCTGTGAATGGGCTTTTTTTGAAAAAACTCCCCCGATCGTTGAGAAAAGTTTGGATCCAAAAACGGGACGAAATTGGAGGGAGGGGAATCCCATCTCAACTGTCGGCGTTTTTTCTTTCTGTTTCCAAACGGTATAATCCTCCCCTCTTTCGCATACACTACCCAAAATCGGAGGTGAGGGTATGGAAGACAATCAGGTGCGCTATCAGCGCCATGTGCGGCTGTTTTTTTATTGTATCGTGGGCGGAGTGATCGCTCTCTTGTCCTTTGTTCTTCTAAAACTCCTCTTTCCCTTTGCCTTGGCATGGTTGGCGGCGCTTCTCTTACAGCCAACCCTGGGCAAACTTACCAAGCTTACGGGATTTTCCCGTGGGACGGTGGGATTTTTGCTGTTGCTTTTGACTGCATTTGTGGGAGGCGGTTTGCTTTGGTGGTTGATTTCCCGCATTGCCACCGAGCTTCCACAGCTTGCGTCGGGACTTACAAACGGTGCGGAGCAGATCACTGATCGTTTTTCTGACCTTGCCAACCGTTTGCGCGCCCATCTCCCATTTTTATCGTCCATGTCCGAAGAAAAATGGAACTCTTTAGGGAGCGAAGTCCTTCAAAAGGGAATGGAAAGGTTTTCGGCATTACTCACCGCTACAGCAGGAGATTTTCTCATCAGCCTTCCCGGGGGATTGTTTGCTACCATCGTCTTTTTCATGGCGGCGTTTTATCTCATCGCCGATTTTGAAAAGATCAGCGGCTATCTCTCCTCTCTGCTCCCCCGAAAAGCGGTGCAGAAACTGGGGGGACTCAGATACAAGCTTTTTTCTACCACTCTTTCCTATCTCAAAGCCTATTTGCTTCTTCTCCTCCTCACTTTCGGAGAACTGCTTGTCGTTTTTCTCTTTCTTCGAGTGAAGTTTGCCATCACGCTGGCCCTTCTTATCGCGCTACTGGATGCACTTCCTGTGTTGGGGGTGGGGACGGT
>JAZRIH010000175.1:0-11989 GCA_045645175.1 Eubacteriales bacterium
TACTCCTGCTCAATGGGCATTCCGTTGGCTATGGAATCAACCTGAGGTAACCGTAGTTTTGTCGGGTATGAATTCCGATGCTATGGTCAAAGATAATATCCGTACTGCTTCCACCGTTCAAATTGGAGAAATGGGTCCCGAAGAAGAAGCGATGCTCCGCCGTGTAGTCAAAGCGATCAATTCCAAAATGAAGGTTCCCTGCACCGGATGCGGCTATTGCACCCCTTGTCCCAAACACGTGGATATTCCCGGCACATTTGCTGCATACAATCGCCGTTATCAGGAAGGAAAGTTCTGGGCATTTATCGATTATTTCATCTGTACCGCCCTTCGTTCCAACTCGACTGCAGCTTCCAACTGCATTGGTTGCGGAAAATGTGAGCGGCATTGTCCTCAAGGCATTGAGATCCGCAAGCATCTGAATGATGCACAAAAGGAGCTGGAAGGTCCAGTTTATAAGATTGCTCGCAAGGTTGTCGGTTTTATTGCGAAATTTTAATATGCACAAAGGACAGAGTTTACGCTCTGTCCTTTGCTTGTATATTTAGTTAAACTTATTCGACAGCCTCAAATTGTCAGCTATCATCGCAATGAACTCGCTATTGGTCGGCTTTCCACGGGTATTTTGGATCGTGTAGCCGAAATAAGCGTTCAATGTATCAATGTCACCCCGATCCCATGCCACTTCAATGGCGTGACGGATAGCACGTTCTACACGGGAAGAGGTAGTCTGATACTGCTTTGCTACCGAAGGATACAAAATCTTCGTCACCGAATTGATGACCTCATTGTCCTCAATCGTCATGAGGATAGCGGTACGCAGATACTGGTAACCCTTGATATGGGCAGGCACACCGATCTGATGAATCACCTTAGTCACCTGAGATTCCAAATCATTGCGCACATTAGGTGCAACCTTTTTGCGGATCAATTTATCGGATCGCTTTGCCATCAGGCGCATGATCCGTTCTACCAAACTACTATAATCCAGAGGCTTCAGCATACAGTATTCTGCACCTGCATCAATTGCCTCGTAAAACATATTCTGATTATTTGCAATTGACAGCACAATGAAAAACGGTACAGCTTCGTCTACAGCTCTAGAACGAACAGACCGCACGATTTGAACGCAATCCAGCTTAGAAAGCCATATATCAATCAGTACGATATCGGGATGCTCATTTTCTATTCTTTTCATCGCATCCTCACCATTTGATACATCAATAAAGTCTTTGAAGCCATATCCGGACAGCTTAGCTTTACAATCGGCTACAAATTCGGCGTTTTCATCTGCGATCAATATTTTAACCTTTGATTCCATCTTTTTCTTCACTCCTGCGAATTTATTTGACAACCATATTTTACCATAACTTACCAAGTTTTGCAATAGCATTTCCATAATTTGGTTAAATAAAAATGACCAAACTTTACCACTTCATTTTGTGAAGTTTGATGAAAAGCCATTTCACCCAACTGCTTAGAACGAAAAAAGGGGACTTATTCAGAAGTCCCCTTTTTTTCACTTTTTCTTTTTCAAAAGACCTGCAGATTCTTTGAGATAATCTGCTTCCTCTTTATTCAGATAACGCCATTTGCCTCTGGGAATATCCAATTCCAAATCGCCCATAGCAATTCTTCTCAGACGGCGTACTTCCAAACCGACCTGTTCACACATTTTGCGGATCTGACGGTTTCTGCCTTCATACAGCACCATGGCAATGGTACTACCCTCTTCTTCCTTTTTCAGCAAGGTACATTCTACAGGTTGGATCTGATAGCCATCAATATCCATAGGCTCCTGCAATTTGGTCAGCTGTTCTCTTGTAATCGCACCGCCCACTCTAACATGATAGATCTTGGGAATATGGTGACGAGGGTGAGTCAGCGCATTGGCAAGCTCACCGTCATTGGTAAAGAGCAAAAGGCCCTCGGAGTCCATATCCAATCTGCCCACGGGATACACACGGCGTTCCACACCTGTAATCAACTCGGCAACAGTCTTTCGTCCCTTTTCGTCGCTCATGGTGGTTACATAGCCTGCCGGCTTATGAAGCATAACATAGCAAGGATGGTCGTTGCGCTTTTTTACCACAGGTTTGCCGCGATAGGTAACCTTATCCCGATCAGGGCGAATCTTTTGACCGATCTCGGCAGGCTCGCCGTTGATCTGCACTTCACCCATTTCAATGGATCGTTCTGCCGATCTGCGGGAACAAATACCGCAATCGGCAAGATATTTCTGAATTCTTAATTCTTCCATGATTTAATTCCTAATTCTTAAACAATTCTAAAATAAATCTGCCGATCTGCGCAAAAAACGAACAGATCCGCTCCCATAAAGTAGGAGGATACTGAATAGCAATTCCATTTTCTGCGGCATATAGCGGTATCTCAGCAATCGGTTGATCATTCAAGTACCATACCGCTCTGCCCATGCGCTTCTCTTTAGGGACACCTGCATACACAAAATGAGGCAGCTCAATCACCAGCGCAGGGCTACTGTCCTTGGGCAAGGTCACCGTAGCAATCTCGTTACTCACACACAGCAGATGAGAGGCTTCTCCGCCCACCATGGGAACAGACACTTCAATGCCTTGCTCCGGAGAGAGTATGATTGGTTCACAGCAAGAAAAGCCGTAATCCAACATACGCTTATGGTCCTGCCAATCATTGGGATCGTTTAAAGTTACCGCAACCAAGGTGATCCCGTCACGCTTAGCGGCAGAGACTAAACAACGCCCCGTCCGTTTAGTATAACCGGTTTTCACCCCTATACATCCATCATATTCTCGCAAAAGACGATTGTGATTTACAAACAATCTTGCGCTCTCACTATCCTCCACCGGGACTTGATAGCTTACTGTTGAAACGATCTGCGCAAATATGGGATTTTTCAGCGCTTCAACAGTTATTTTGGCAAGATCAGATGCTGATGTATAATGATTGGGATCGTCCAATCCGTGAGGATTGGTAAAATGGGTATGGGAAAGTCCCAGCTCGGCTGCCTTGCAGTTCATTTCTTCTGCAAAAGCATCCACGCTCCCCGACAAACACACAGCAATTGCTACTGCTGCATCATTGGCACTTTGGAGCATCAGTGCATACAGGAGAGTCAGAAGGGGCATTTTCTCCCCTTCCATGAGATATGCCGATGATCCTTCTACACCTACCGCTTCCTTGGGAACGGTCAGTCTCAACGACGGGTCTGCCAAATCAAGTGCAACCAATGCCGTCATGATTTTAGTAGTAGATGCCATCGGCAATGCGGCATCTGCATTATGGGCATACAAAACCTGCCCGTACTGATCCATCAAAATTGCGGCACGGGCGGAGGTTGATACAGATGCGTTTTCAGTTGCTGTTACCTGCATTGAACATAGCAAGCCTAACAGCATGACAACTGCAATCCATTTAGAATAAATTCGCACAAGATCCACCCCTTTCGCTTCACTGTATGAGCGAAGCGAAAGAAATAGACCCTGCTGTCAAGAAAGATTAACTGATCGTTTATCCTTCTCAACAAAATACACGATTATTTAATTATTCAGCAGCAGTTTCGGTAGCCTCAGTTGCAGCCTCGGTTGCAGCTTCTGCCGCATTCTCCTCAGTGGACTCAGCCTTCTTCTTTTGAGGAATCAGCGCCTTGATCTTCTCGATGATTTCGGGAGAACGCTCGATAAAGCTGATTACGGTATCTACCTTATCGGGAGCAGGTGCAACACCTGCAGGAGCGCCACCGGGAACAGTTACAGGCAAATACTCTACAGAACCATCAGCCTTGGTAACCAAGAAGCCTACGGGATTCAGAGTAACACCGGTCCCGCCGCCGCCACCGAAAGAAGACTGGGATTCGCCGGGTTTAACGTTCTTGCCGAAATAGTCTACGCCACCGGATGCATAGCCCAAGGATACCTTGGATACAGGAATAATGACAGTACCGCCTGCAGTAGAGATGGGCTCGCCCACAACAGTGTTTACATCAATGATCTGCTTGATGTTTCCCAGGGATGTATCAATGATTTTGTTGAGTTTGCTTTCGTTCATAATTTATTTCCTCCAAATGATAGTCCTAAATGATTAGTTTCCTTGCGCCTGTTCAGGCTTTTGCGATTGCATCATGTTTTTGATGATGCGCTTTAATGCAGCACCGATTGCAGCAAAGATCCATGCAAAAATATGCCACACTCGAATTTTGAAGATGAAGTGCAGATCCATGACCAATTTATCTGACAAGAAATCCGCTCGGATCTCCATCTCTTCCCTATTTCGACAACGGAAATTGGTGATTGCTGAAAGGCCTTCCACCAAATACGCCGCCATTTGCACGATGATACCATAAAGAATTGCCGTTTGTGCTGCATCTTCTGTGCCAACAGCAATCTTCATTTTCACCGCTTCGATCTCGAAATGCTTGCCAAATGATTTACCCAAACCTTTCAAGGCATCGAGTCCTACAAAGACCCAACCTAAAATGTCGGCAAGTTGCATTTTCTTTTTTTTCTTTTTCTTCTTTTCGGGTTCTTGAGATTTTCCCTCCGCTTCCGCCTTTTTCTTAGCTTCTGCGGCTTTTTTCTTTTCTGCCTTTTTGGCATCTTTTTTCGCCTGCTTCGCAGCCTTTTTGGCTTCAGCTTTCAAGCGAGCTGCCTCATCTTTTGCCAGTCTCTTACGATATTTTTTTGCTGTAAAATCTGACAGCTTCGGGGGCTTCTTTTTCTTGGGCGTAATCACAAACCGCATTCCACACACCTTGATTGCTACGCGGACACTGTCCGAATAACAAACCTCGATATTGGCGCGGATCATACCAATTAGCCAAAAGACAAATAGGACACATCCGAAGATGATCCATCCTTTCATAGAACACGGTCCTCCTTTACTGTTAATGAATAAAAGGAATTAAATTCCCTCCAGTTGCAGAGTAGTTTGCATAGGGGTATCACTCATTACGGGAAGTTCCTGCAATGAAGCAAGTCCAAACACCCGCAAAAAGTCTTGTGTTGTTCCGTACAAGTTAGGTTTTCCGGGAACGTCCAAACGTCCTACCGTTTCAATCAACGATTTTTCGGTAAGAATGCTCAGAGCATAGGAGGAATCCACACCGCGAATCTGCTCAATGACCGCTTTGGTCACCGGCTGATTATACGCGATAATGGCAAGCACCTCCATTGAGGAAGCAGACAATCTGCCACTTTGCTTAATGCCCATTGCCTTTCGGATGTAATCCTCGTAACCCTCACGGGTACAGAACTGGCAAGAATCTGCATAAGTAACCAATTGGATGCCATGTGAATCACTCAGATACTGTTCTCTGAGGAGTTCTACACATTCACGAACTTCAGAAACCGAAGTCTCAGCTACCTCTGCCAATTTTTCATATTCCAAGGGATAGCCTGCCGCGAACAGCACTGCTTCAATGATGGCAGCTGTGGAAGGCTTTTCCCCTAAGGTCATTTCTTCTTGATTCATAGTTTACTCTTTTTTATATCGTCAGGATACTGCGTAGCGAGAGCAGATTGATAAGTATACCTCGCCCGCCTCGTCCTCCCTTGCGGACAGATTGCCCATGCGAATCAGCTGAAGGAGCGCCAAAAAGGAGGTGATCAGCTGACTGCGATCGCTGTTGGTTGCCAGCAGCAAAGTTTCAAAGGATGTTTCTCCGTTTCGACGAAGATAGCGCAAAATGGTAAAAATCTTCTCGGGTACGGGGACGATTTTCTTGGTTATAATGGTCTGCAAAGTCTGTCTGGGGACATCGGTGTGAGCCTCTTGCGCTTGTTTTTGACGAAGAAAGATTCGATCGAAGGCTTTGATCAAAAGCGCAGCATCGTGATCGGCAGTAAAACTGCGATCGATTCCCACTTCATCGGGTTCTTTAACAAATCTGCCTGAGTAACGGCTATACCGAGGAGACAATAGTCCTGCCGCTTCCTTGGCCCGTCGGTATTCTACCAGCGCATCCACCAAGGGTTTACGGGGATCGTCTTCTTTGTTATCGGAGGCACGAGGGAGAAGCATTCGGCTTTTGATGAGCATCAGCCGGGATGCCATTTCCAAAAACTCGCCCGCCACATCCATGTCCAGCTTGTGCAGAGTTTCCACATACTCCATGTACTGGGTAAAGATCAGTGAAATGGGAATGTCATAAATATTGACTTTATTCTTGGCAATCAGCGACAGGAGCAGATCAAGCGGACCGTCGAAGACCTCCAAGTGAAAGCTCAGTTCTTCATTTTCCATCATCGAATCACCAAACCTACTAAGCTGTACATCCCCGTCAGAATCCAATCGCTGATATACCCGATGGGCAAAGTCAGGATTCCCGTCCACAGAAGTGCAAGGATCACGAACTGAATAATCCGCTCATATTTCATCACCTTAAAATAGACGCGTGTGGGAAGAAATACGAACAGAATTCGAGAACCGTCAAAAGGGGGAATGGGGAGGAGATTGAAGATCGCAAGATAGACGTTCATCGTAGAAAAGAAGTAGAAGAACAAATAAATCACTTCAATCCAGCGATTAAAAATATTCAAATGCATGCTGAATGCTATAACACCCGAGCAGACGATTACACCGATGAATGCCAAAATCAGGTTCATCACCGGTCCCGCCAAAGCTGTCAATGCCATTCCCTTCTTCGGCTTCTTATAGTATCGTGCGTTGACGGGAACGGGTTTGGCCCAACCAACTCCAAACAGGAGCATACAGATCGAGCCAATAGGATCCAAATGCTTGACAGGATTTAAGGACAGACGTCCCAGATTATAGGCGGTAGGGTCACCCAGTTTGTAGGAAATATAACCGTGGGCAACCTCGTGAAAAGTAAGAGAGATCAGGATTACGGGAATGATAAGAATCAGTTGAATCAGGATATCCCGAAAACTCGCACCTTCCTGTAACATGGATAGAAGCATATATTCTTCCCCTTTCGGAAATTAAATATCGTTACGATAGAGATCCGCATAGGATTCTCTTTCTATAACCAGTCTATCCTCGTTGTCCTTGATAAACACCATGGCAGGTCTGGGCACGCGATTATAATTAGACGCCATGGAATAGTTGTATGCGCCGGTTACCAGTACAGCCAAAATGTCACCGCGCGTAGGCGTTTGGAGAGTCATGCCTTCTCCGATCAAGTCGCCCGATTCACAGCATCTGCCTGCGATGGTGCAAACGAGATTCTTCTCCTCTGCCGCTTTATTGGCGAGAATCGCCTCATATTTCGATTGATAGAGAGCATATCTCGGGTTATCTGTCATGCCGCCGTCTATCGAAACATAGGTTCGATAGCCTGCAATATCCTTAACGGTGCCAACCGTATAGAGGGTCAAACCTGCAGCCGCCACAATGGAGCGTCCCGGCTCCATTAGAATCGCAGGACGGGAGAGTCCCGAAGCCTGACAGATCTTGTCCAGCTCTGCGGCAATTTTGGCAATATTGGATTCAATATCTACAATAGGATCTTCAGCGGTATAGCGCACGCCAAATCCGCCGCCCAAGTCGATAACCTTTGCCTCGTAGCCGTATTTTTGTTTCATTTCGGCGGCAAATCCGAACATTACCTTCGCCTGTTCCACATAAGGCTCGTAATCAAAAATCTGCGAACCGATATGGCTATGGAAGCCGTCCAGAATCAGATTTTCTTTGGTGAGAGTCAGCTCAACCAAACGATCTGCTTGTCCGGTTGCAATGGGGGTGCCAAATTTGGAATCCAGTTGTCCGGTTGCAATGGCTTTTTGGGTATGGGAATCGATGTTGGGAGTCAAACGCAGCATAATGTGCTGTTTGATTCCGGCCGCTCCTGCGATGCGATCCAGCGCTTCCAATTCCTCGAAGGAATCTACCATAAACTCGCCGATTCCTTCGTAAATAGCGAGGGTCAACTCTTCATCAGTTTTGTTGTTACCATGAAGGCAAGCATAAGAAAGATCGAAACCTGCAGCTTTTGCGGTATAAAGCTCGCCCAAAGAAACCAGATCGACACCGACCTTTTCTTCCTCTAAAAGACGATAGATCGCCTTGCAGGACAGCGCCTTACTTGCATAATGAATAGTACTTCCCTTACCAAAATAACGAGTCATTGCCTGTTTATACAGACGGCATTGGTTGCGGATAATCGTTTCATCCATTACATACAGGGGCGTGCCGTAGCGTGCGGCAAGTTCCACCGTATCCTTGCCGCCAATGGTAAGGTGTCCGTCACGATTGACGGAAAAATGTGGATAAAGCATAATGTGTACCTTTTGTAAAACGTTTTAGAAAGATTCAGCAGATCAGCCAAGCGACTTCATGATTTCAGTAATCACCGCATCTTTGCCTTCCCCGCTTTGCGCAGAAAAAGGAAGAATCGAAATGCCCTTGAGTTCTTTCATTGCCTGCATTTTCGCAAGCATTGCATTGCGCTCGGTTTTATTGGGCTTATCTGCTTTGGTAGCAACCACGAAAAAGGGGATCTGTGTTTCTCTGAGGAAATTGATCATCATCAGATCGTCTTTAGTGGGTCCAACCTTCAAATCGATGAGCTGTGCAACTGCAGTTACGCGCTCGCCGCCATCGGTGAAGTAGCCGTCTACCAGCGACGACCACTTTGCCTGTTCGGTAGCGGTACGCTTAGCATAGCCATATCCGGGGAGATCCACCATATAGAAGGCGGAATCCACCTCGTAAAAGTTAACGGTAATAGTTTTTCCGGGGCTGGAGCTGACTCTCGCCAAGCTCTTTCTGCCGATGAGGGCATTCATCAGCGAACTTTTGCCTACATTGGAGCGACCCGAAAATGCGATCTGCGGTTTTCCATCTGCAGGAAACTGGGAAGGAAGACCAGCTGTGATCTTCAAATTGGTTTTATTGATATTGACCTTCACGGTTGGTTCCTTTTCTGTTATTATTTTGCAAGGATTCTACAGGAAGATGAAGTTGTTTAGGCTCTTCCAAATTCACTTCAGGTTCTTTAGCAATGACGAGTGCTTGTTTCAGAACATCTTCCACAGTAGAACAGAAGATATATTCCATACCTTCTTTGAGGAAATCGTCCAGTTTCTCGTAATCGGGACGATTATCGGCAGGAATCAGAACAGTCTTGACGCCGGCTTTATATGCCGCCATGGACTTTTCTCTCAGTCCACCGATTGCAATCACACGACCTCTCAGGCTAACCTCACCGGTCATTGCCACATCGCGACGTACGGGAATGCCAGACAGTGCAGAAATCAGGGCGGTGACCATGGTAACACCTGCGGAAGGGCCGTCTTTGGGAACTGCTCCTTCGGGGAAATGAATGTGAATATCAGTATTTTTATAAAAATCGGGATCGATGGTGTAATCCTTAGCTCTTGCACGCACGATGCTTCGAGCGATCTCGGCGGATTCGGTCATTACCTTGCCCAACGAGCCGGTAAGCTGAACCTTACCGCTTCCCTCCAAAGGAAGTACTTCTACCTGAAGCAGGTCGCCGCCTACTTCGGTATAAGCAAGTCCGTTAACCTGACCAACAGGATCGGTATCAGGAAGTCTTTCGTCCAATACCTTTCGAGGACCAAGATATGCGGGCAAATCGGCCTTGGTAATCTTAATCGAGGTCAGTTCGGGATCTTCACAGAATCGTTTATCGGCTTTACGGCAAAGAGTCGCCAATTCACGTTCCAGATTTCGAACACCCGCCTCACGGGTATAACCGTCGATTACTTCCATCAGCGCATCATCGGGAATCCGAAGCAGACGCTTGTTCAGACCGTGACGGGTAAGCTGCTTGGGGAACAGATGCTTCTTGGCAATGGACAGCTTCTCGTGACGAGAATAACTGGGCAGTTCAATGATTTCCATTCTGTCCAGCAAAGGTCTGGGAATTGTGTCAAGAGTATTGGCAGTTGCGATAAACATACATTCCGACAAATCCCATGCAAATTCCACGAAATGGTCGCGGAAATTCTTGTTCTGATCGGGGTCCAATACCTCCAACAAAGCTGCAGAGGGATCGCCGTGATTATCGCGGGTAAGTTTATCAATTTCATCCAGCAGGATGAGAGGATTCTGTGTCTGAGACTTCACCACGGCATCAATGATTCTGCCGGGCATTGCGCCTACATAAGTTTTGCGGTGACCGCGAATATCGGCTTCATCCCGAACACCACCCAAGGAAACACGAATGAATTTTCTCTTGAGTGCACGGGCGATAGAGGATGCCACAGAGGTCTTACCTACACCGGGTGCGCCTACCAAACAGAGGATCTGATTGCGGATTCCATCAGTTTTGCTCTTTACGGCAATAAACTCCAGAATACGCTCTTTGATTTTCTCCATTCCGTCGTGATCCTTATCCAGAATCTTACGGGCAGCGGCAATATCCAGACGGTCGGTAGTTTTCTTGCCAAAAGGCAGTTCCAGACAGGTGTCCAGATAGGTGCGAATTACATTGCTTTCAGGGGATGCAAAGGGGATCTTTTCCAGTTTCTTTGCTTCCTTCATGAGTTTTTCCCGAATTTCATCGGGCATATCCTTGATGGCAAGGATTTTATGGAAATACTCCAGAATATCGTCATCCATACCGTCTTCGCCAAGCTCACTCTGGATGACCTTCATCTGCTCGCGCAAATAGTAGTCACGCTGATTCTGCTCAATGCGTTCACGGGTTTTCTTATGGATACGAATCTCATCCTGCAACAGACGAAGCTCGTCGTCCATAATGGAAAGGATCAGCTCCAAACGGCGGATGGGATTGAATTCATCCAGCACCTGCTGTTTGTGCTCCAATCTAAGGAGCAAACCACCTGCGATATAGTCGGCAAGCTGACCGGGATTGTCAGCGGATTTGATAGTAGATTCCAAATCTTTGTTGAATTCGGGAATCTGACCAATGAAGCGATCAACTTTTTCCAAAACTGCTGCCCGAAGCATCTGCTCTTCGGCAGGGTCAGCGTCAACCTTAACGGTCTTGCACACCACGCGGGCAGAAAGCATAGGCTCGGTAGTGATGCCCATCACTTCGCCTCTGCAGAGGCATTCCAAATTGGCACGCACAATTCCCGAAGGCAGTTTAGAAAATTTCTGAATCCGTGCCATTACACCGACACGGTAAAGATTTTGCTCGGTAATCTCGTCACTATCAGGAGAGCGATAGGAGAGAAGAAAAATGGTTCCATCCCCGTTTTTGGCAGTTTCCAGCGCCGCCACTTCATCGGGGCGATTGACCTCGATGGCGAAAGGAATGGAGGGGAAAGCCACCGCCCCACGCAAAGGAAGCAAAGGAAGCGTCAGGGCTTTGGTTTTTTCGATATATATGGACATGGATTGACTCCTTGGAAAACGCTATAATGATTCATAATATTTTATCACATTTTCATAAGAAAATCAAGATGTTTTGCGAATTTTTACAGAGTTCATAACGGTTTATTTTAATTGAATATTTAATTATATCTCTAAAAAACAAAAATCCATCCCCACAAACTGTGGGGATGGAATAAATCAATTATTCAACAGAGATTACGTAGTAGTAGAGAGGCTGACCGCCGCGAATAACAGCAACTTCAACATCCTCGCCCAGCTTTTCCTGGAGATGGTTTGCCATTGCTTCTGCGTCTGCTTCGTCTACATCAGAGCCGTAGAACAGAGTTACGAAAGATGCCTCACCCATGTGTTCCAGAAGCATATCCATGCACTCTTCACGGGTATCGGTAACATACTTAACCTTACGCTCTACCAGACCCAGAATCTGACCGCCCTTGATCTCCTGACCATCAAACTGAGAGTCACGAGCCGCAAAGGTGATGTCCAGAGTCTTAACAGAAGACAGAGCTGCGATCATGTTTTCAGCATTTACTTCGGGAGTGTCTTCAGGATTGAAGTTCATCACCGCAGAAATACCCTGAGGTACACTGGTAGAAGGAATAACGATAACCTGCTTATCTTCAACCAGCTTGGTTACCTGCTCTGCAACCAGACAGATATTGCTGTTATTGGGCAGCAGATAAACAACTTCACTGGGAGTATTGTT
>JAZRIH010000176.1:0-2743 GCA_045645175.1 Eubacteriales bacterium
CATTGCAAGACAATACCATCTTAAAAATTGAGAATGTCAGCAAGTTCTATCCCGGTGTTACCGCACTGAACGATGTGAGCTTTTCTATTAAGAAGGGCGAGATCAGAGCGTTAGTCGGTGAGAACGGTGCCGGCAAATCCACCATGATCAAGTGCATCATGGGTGTTGAAAAGCCCGATAAGGGCCGTGTTCTTATGAACTACAATGGCGAGTGGATCGTCAATCACAGTGCTGTTGAAGCACAGTCCCATGGCGTTTTTGCAAACTACCAGCATGTTAATATTGCTCCCGACCTGAGCATTGCAGAGAATTATTTCCTGGGCAACCAGCCCAAGACCAAGCTCGGCTTTGTTGATTGGAAGAAGATGGAGCAGGATTCCCATCGGATCATGGAAGAGTTCCGTATCCACGAGGATCCCATGGCTAAAATCAGCGAACTCCCCGTTGCTATGCAGGCAATGGTTACCATTAGTAAGATCTATGTAAACGAAGATATCCGCGTGGTTATCTTCGACGAGCCCACTGCACTTTTGGAAAATGAAAAGGTTGAAGTCCTCTTTAACTTTATCGCATACCTGAAGTCCAAGGGCGTCAGCATCATTTATATTACCCACCGTCTGGAAGAGATCATCCAGATCTGTGACAGTGTTACCATCCTGAAGGACGGTACCTATGTAGATACCCTCCCCATCGAGAAGGTTACAAAGGATTTCCTGATCCAGCAGATGGTCGGCCGTCCCGCAACCGATATCTATAATATCGATCATTTTGAATCCGGCGAAGAGCTCCTCCGTGTAGAAGGCTTCGCTGACAGCAAGCATTTTAAGGATATTAACTTTACCCTTCACAGAGGCGAGATCCTTGGTTTTGCAGGTCTGGTTGGCGCAGGTCGAAGCGAGATCATGCGTGCTCTGACTGCCGTCGATAAGAGAATTGCAGGTGATGTCTACCTGAAGGGTGAGAAGGTCACCATCAAGAATCCCAGTGACGCACTCCACAAGGGCATCGGCTTCCTGACAGAAGACAGACGCGCCGACGGCTGTGCTCTGAAACTGGATATTAAGACCAATATCAACATGAGCTCCTACGATACCATCAGCAAGTTCGGTATCATCAGCCTGAAGAAAGAGACCCAGCGTGCTGAGGAGTATTCCAAGAATGTGAATGTAAAAACACCTTCCATCGCACAGTTGGTTGGTAACCTTTCCGGCGGTAACCAGCAGAAGGTCGTTATTGCAAAGCTTCTGTGCTGCAACCCCGATGTTCTGATCTTTGACGAGCCCACTGTCGGTATCGACGTTGGTGCTAAGCAGGAGATCTTTAAGCTCATCGAGGCTCTGACCAGACAGGGCAAGGGTATCATTCTCATTTCGTCCTATCTCCCCGAGGTCATGGGTCTGTCCGATAGACTGATCGTTATGGCACAGGGCAAGATCACTGCAGAATACAATAAGGAAGAACTGAAGACACTTACCGAGGCTGATGTCCTTCGGATGGCTTCTATTGAAGAATAAGAGGAGAAATAGCTATGTCTAATAAAACTGCTGCATTAGGAAAAAATGCAAAGTCCACCGCTTTTTCCAGATTGGCTAAGCGTTCCGAGTTTACCATTGGACTTGTTGTCATTGCACTGTTTCTGATTGCATATTTTGCAACCGATAGCTTTGGTAGCAAGTATAACCTGATGAACCTGTCTAAGCAGGGCGCTATTGTTGGCGTTCTGGCTGTTGCACAGACCCTTATCATCATCACCGGCGGCATCGACATTTCCGGTGGCGCAATCGCGGGCCTTGGCTGTATGACCATGGCACTTATGGTTCGTGCAGGCTACTCTATCCCTGTATGTATCCTTACCAACTTTGTTATCTGCATCGTTTGCGGCTTCGTCAACGGCGTTATCATCTTCGACCTGAAGGTTCCCGCAATGATCACCACCCTTGGCACTTCCACCATTTATCGTGCAATCCTCAAGCTGGCCTGCGGCGGTAACTCCGTTACCTTCTTCAAGCCCGGCACTTCCGAGTATGTTGACATTTTCTACAAGATCGGCAACCTGGATATCGCAGGTTTCCTCCCCGTCCTCTGTGCTGTGTGGCTGGTAGTAACCATCATTGCACTGCTGGTACTCCGCTATACCACCTTCGGCCGCGACCTGTTTGTTATCGGTTCCGGTATCGAAGTCGCTCGTCTGTCCGGTATTAAGGTTCGCAAGACCTTCTACATGGTCTACGCTGTTGCCGGTCTGATCTACGGTATTGCTTCTATGATGTTTGCCGGCCGTATTCTCCGTGGTGCTACCAATACCGGCGAAGGCTACGACATGAACGCTATTGCAGCTACTGTTATCGGTGGCGCGTCTCTGTCCGGCGGCAGAGGTGCAGTTACCGGCACCTTCGTTGGTGCTCTGCTCATGGTTGTTATCCAGAACGCCGGCCAGGCATTCCGTATTAATGACTACATCCTGGAAATGCTCACCGGTGTCCTGATCATCTTTGCTGTTGCAATGGATATGATCAAGAGCCGTAAGAAGGGCTAATTTCCGATAAAGTAAATCGCAGGGAGGGCTTTCCAAAGCCCTCCCGATTCAACTCTTTGGATGGCTAAAAAAATACCTTGAAAAAAATCGAAAATTTTTAAAAAAATTTGAAAAAAGGTATTGACAAATTGAAGATTCCTTGATATAATATCGGAGCAATGAGGGAAACGCAAGACACGCTGCTATAGCTCAGCAGGTAGAGCGCAT
>JAZRIH010000177.1:0-4294 GCA_045645175.1 Eubacteriales bacterium
CGATCGCATGGAGCGTTGCTTTGTAACCCGCATCGCAGACATGGATCCCGATGCCGATGCTATTGTGGTATTTGGCGGTACCAATGACTTCGGTCACGGCGACGCTCCTCTGGGTGAGCCCACCGACCGCACCATGAATACCTACTACGGTGCCTGCCATCTCCTGTGTACCGGTTTGATCCAGCGCTATCCTACTGCTCAGATCGTCATCATGACGCCCCTCCACCGCACCAACGAACTGAATCCCCGTGGTGACGGTTGGAAACCTACTGACGTAGGCACGTTGTCTACTTATGTAGACATTCTGAAATCGGTTGCGGCTGAATATTCCATTCCCGTACTTGATCTGTTTGCAACCTCAGGAATGCAGCCTCGCATTGAAGAACAGCGAATTGCTTTCATGCCTGACGGACTCCATCCCTGTGATCTGGGTCATAAACGCATTGCCGCTCGTCTGGCAGCATTTTTGAAATCTCTTTAATTGGTACTCATCACCCAAAGCCGTCCTCTGCATACTATGCAGTAGGGCGGTTTTCTTGCGCCCGATTCTAATGCGCTATGTGCGTGCGCTGCTTGCGCAGAATGGAGCCTCTTATGTGTTCGATATCCGCAATTTATCGCCCTCACCCCAATGATCTTCCTTATATTGAGCTAATGAACCGCTCGCTGGCCCATCGCGGACCGGACGATCACGGCATCTATGCAGATGAAATGGTCGCCCTTATGCACAATCGACTTGCGGTGATGGATCCCGCTCACGGCAAGCAACCCATGTCAACTGTCTATCGTGATAGACGCTACACGCTTGTTTACAATGGTGAGTTATATAATACCGACGAATTGAAAGCCGATTTAATCAAGCGGGGTGCCGAGTTTTCCACAGATTGTGACACAGAGGTGCTTCTGTGGAGTTATATTTTCTACGGATACGATTGTCCCTGTCATCTCAATGGCATTTTCGCCTTCATCGTGTATGATCACTCGACCCGTTCGCTATTCATCGCCCGCGATCGCATGGGAGTTAAGCCCTTATATTATGCAATCAAGGGAGATCAATGTTTTTTTGCATCTGAACCCAAGGCGATTTTGCAAAATCCCAAGATCCGTCCCATTTTAGACCGCAAAGGACTGTGGGAACTGATCTTTCTTAGTCCGGTTACAACTGAGAGCTCCGCGGTATTCCGAGATATTCGCCAACTTCGTCCCGGGGAACGGATACTGTTGACTCCCGAACGGGAAGTGCGAGATTTTTACTGGAAACTGGAAGCAAAAGACAGCACAGACAGTCTTTCCGATGCAATCTCCCATGTGCGTACCTTATTGACCGATGCAGTAAAACGGCAGATCCGCTCTGACGTTCCGCTATGCACCTTCCTATCAGGGGGGCTCGATTCCTCCATCCTCACTTCCTTGGCGGCATCCGAAATGCAAGCCCAAGGGAAAACCCTTTCCACTTACTCCTTCGAATACGAAAACAACAAAATCCACTTCCAATCTTCACTCTTCCAACCCAATCGGGACGATGAATATGCCTCCCGTCTTGCCCGCGATCTCGACACGAACCATACGATCCTTACCGCACCCACAAAGGCGGTCTCTCATTTATTAGACTCTGCCGCAGTCTATCGCGATCTGCCCGGGCAAGCGGACATCGATTCTTCTTTGCTATATTTCTGCGGTGAAGTAAAGAAACGGCACACCGTGGCACTATCGGGCGAGTGCTCCGACGAGATTTTCGGCGGATATCCCTGGTTTTACCGTCCCGAAATGCTCACCCGCGACTTTTTCCCTTGGATCCACGATCCCATGGCGCGCGCGCGATTGTTCAGGGAAGATATCCTGCAACCCGACTACGGCTACGATTATTTATCCAAGCAATACCGCAAATTCATCTCCTCCTGTCCCGTACTGGAGTCTGACAGCGATTCCATGCGCACATCCCGCATTGCCACCTGCCTTTCAGTTTCGTTTTTCATGCAAAATCTCCTTGCCCGCAAAGACCGCATGAGTATGGCAACTGCCTTGGAGGTGCGTGTCCCCTTCGCCGATCATCGCATCATCGAATATCTTTACAATCTCCCTTGGGAATACAAATTCCGTGACGGCATCGAAAAATCACTCCTGCGCGATGCTTCCGGTCCTTTTTTGCCCGATTATATCCTTCACCGCAAGAAATCCCCCTATCCCAAGACCTTCGATCCTGCCTATGAAGCGATCGCCCGCAAGCGACTCACCGAAAAACTCCGCGAAGATACCCCCTTCGCCGCGCTGTTGAACCGATCGGCTTTAGATGCATTTTTCAGCGGCGAAAACACCACATGGTTTGGTCAGCTCATGTCCCGTCCCCAGCTTTTGGCATGGCTGCTCCAACTTTCCGCGTGGCTGGAGCATTATCCCGTGGAAATATCTCTGTAATATCTCGTTTTCGCAAAGAAAAATCCCCGCAAATGCGGGGATTTTGTGTTATTTCTTAATGACAGATACGCCCAGATACTTCTGCAGTACTTCGGGTACGTTTACAGAGCCGTCAGCATTCTGATTCTGTTCAACCAGAGCGGGCAGAACACGGGAGGTAGCCAGACCGGAGCCGTTCAGAGTGTGGAGGTACTGGATGGAGCCATCCGCACGCTTTACACGCATCATACCGCGGCGAGCCTGATAGTCGCGAGCGTTGGATACGGAGGAAACTTCCTTGTAGCCGTTCATGGAAGGAATGTTGATCTCGATATCATAGGTACGAGCCATGGAAGCGGAGCAGTCCTCAGCCGCCAGCTTAACGGTACGGAAATGGAAGCCCAGACCCTTTACCAGATTTTCAGCCTTCATAACCAGCTCGTCAAATGCCTCGTCAGACTTTTCAGGCAGAGTGTACTGGAACATTTCAACCTTGTTGAACTGGTGTCCGCGTACCATGCCACGTTCATCGGAGCGGTAAGAGCCCGCCTCACGACGGAAGCAAGGAGTGTAGGAAACCATCTTCTTAGGCAGATCAGCCTCGGTGAGGATTTCGTTACGGTACATAGATGCCAGAGCAGCCTCAGCAGTAGGCAGCATATAGTGCATACGGTCGTCAGTTGCGTTTTCGATCTTGTAAACCTCGTCTGCGAACTTGGGGAACTGACCAGCAGTTACGCCGCACTCATATTCCAGCATGTGAGGGGGAAGGATCAGCTCGTAGCCGTCGCCCAGATGGGTATCAATGAAGTAATTGAGCAGAGCCCATTCCAGTCTTGCGCCCATGCCGCGGTAGATCCAGAAGCCGGAGCCTGCCAGCTTGGTGCCGCGCTCATAGTCGATCAGACCCAGACCCTTGCACAGGTCAACGTGGTTCTTGGGTTCGAAATCGAACACCTTGGGCTCGCCATAGTAGCGCAGAGGCTCGTTGTTTTCCTTGCCGCCTGCCAGCAGATCTTCATCGGGCAGGTTGGGCAGACCCAGCATCGCGCCGGTGAGCTGAGTTTCCACTTCCTTCAGCTTAGCCGCATCTGCATCGATAGTAGCGGAGATCTCCTTCATTTTCGCGAAGATCTCGGTGGTATCCTTCTTTTCCTTCTTCAGCTGAGGGATCATCTTGGAAGTGCGGTTCTTTTCCGCCTTCAACGCCTCGGTAGAGCCGATCAGCGCACGACGTTCAGCGTCCAGTTTCAGAATCTGTTCGATTTCTTCCTTCGCATCTTTGCCCTTTTTCGCAAGTCTTGCGATCACTTCATCGGGCTTTTCAATAATGTATTTGATATCCAGCATGATAATTCTCCTTAGTCCTTCATAATTTCATCGCCGCAGAGCAGGTACAGCAGCTTCTGCAGGTCGTCATTGTCGCTATATTCCAGTTCCAGACGCTTCGCACGTGCGCCTTCCACGATCTTGACCTTACGGCCCAAGATACCGCGGAGCTTTTTCTCCAGTTCGGCAGTATAATCTACCGCTTTTTCGTTTTTCTCAACGATTTCCGCCGCCTTTTCAGCGCGGATGTTCATTCTGCGCACCAATTCCTCAGTTGCGCGAACCGAATAACCCTTGTCCACAACCGTTGCCGCACCGACTTCAATGTCAGAACGGTACTTCAGGCCCAGCAGAGCACGGGCATGGCCCGCGCTCAGCGCGTTGTCGGATACCATTTTCAGTACATTGTCGGGAAGGTCCAGCAAACGCAGAGAGTTGGTAACCGTACTGCGGGATTTGCCCACGCGCTGTGCAACCGTTTCCTGAGTGAGATCATACTCCTCCAAAAGCGCACGGTATGCCAGAGATTCTTCCACAGGATTGAGGTTTTCACGCTGAATGTTCTCAATCA
>JAZRIH010000178.1:0-5944 GCA_045645175.1 Eubacteriales bacterium
GACCGCTTGGCCTCCGACTTATCGCATGGAACAAGGCATTTACGACTGCGTTTGCATCGTCTTCCCCTTTATGACCATGGGATTGTTTTTCGGCTCCATCTGGGCAAATGAGATCTGGGGACACTTTTGGTCTTGGGACACCAAAGAAAACTTTTCCTTGGTCACCTGGGCAATCTATATGCTCTATCTCCACTTCCGCCGAAATGCAAAACTAAAAAAATACGCCCGCTTCTTTGTATTGGTGGGGTTCGTGGGCATCATCGTCACCTTCCTGTTTGCCAACGTCATCGATGCCGGCGGTATCCATTCCTACTCCATGTAAGGATCACTTGAACATTATCCTATGAAAGAGGTACTGTTTTGAACAAACCTATTTTCTCTATCCTTTCCCTGTTGCTTGCCGCAACCCTGCTCAGCGGATGCGGTGCAGAAAAAAACGACCCATCTGCAACCACGGACAAGTATGCCGGTGCCACTACCGGAAAACTCCCTGCGCTCACCACTCCCTCGTATTATACACCTCCCCTTCCTTCTAAAGACAAGATCCATACCCCTGCCTATCAGCTGCAGCTTCTTGCGGACCGCGATTTCAAAGAGCAGGTATTCTTGGTCATTCAAGAAGAGGGCATGGAAAGTGCTATTTTCCCCGATTCTGACGACTTTTCCGATGCATACGCTGACCGCCGCAATCGTCTGGTGCAGGAAAAATACAATGTGGAGCTGGCTTGCATCAAAATGAGCCGCGCACAGATCGTCACCGCTCTGGAGGAAGCCAAATCCCAAAACAGCTATTTCTGCGATCTGTTGATCGTGACCCCCTCTCTCCTGTCCGAATTGCAAGGCAAGGGACTCTTGTATGCGCTGGAAACTCTCCCCTTCTTCCAGATCAATTCCATTTGCATCCGTGACGATGCCACCGCAGAGATCAACAGCAATTGGGATGGCATCTACGGTATTTGGGGCGACGCACTCCGTCAGCCTTCTCAAGCCTACTCGGTCTACTACAACCGTGCAATGGCGGAGGAACTGAACTGTCCTAATCTTTACAATTTGGTACAGAACGGACAATGGGATTTCCAAATGTTCGCCTACTTTGCCGGCATGGGCAAATTCTCCTTTGACGGTGATATTTCCAAGCTGCTTTATTCTGCCGCAGGAATGCAATCCACCTCCGATGAAGGCAAAGCGCTTCTGGAAGATGCCGATTATCTGTCCATGATCGATCAACTGACCGCATTGGCAGTATCGAATACCGAATCCACCGCAAAGGAAGCATTTTTGGCAGGTCAGTCCCTGTTCTATATTGGAAAACTGGGCGAACTCTCTTCCCTTGCCAATAACGAACTGCAAACCGGTCTGCTTCCTCTGCCCAAATACAATCTCTCTGCCAAGACCTACCCCTACGTACTCAATCAGACCGAGCTTCCCGTCTTCGCCTGCCCCATCAACGTCACCTCCACCGAGGGAACGGGCATCATGCTCTCCGCCCTCAACGCCGCATCCTGCGCGGAATTGGAGGAGCTCTTCCAGCAGAGCGCCGAGAATCAGGTGCGGGATAACGGATCCGCTCTGATGATCCCCTACTGCATCGGCTCGCTGTTCTTCGACCGCAAGCTGATCTACTCGTAAAAAAATCCCACAGACCAATCAAACAGTCTGTGGGATTTTTGGTTAGGTAGTGTTTTGCTTTTGTGCTTGAATAATTACTTAGTCTTTGTCTTTGTCTTTGCTTTGCCGATAGCCGCCTTAACGTAACCGAATGCGCCAGCAACACAGAAGATCAAGCCGATACCCAGATCTTTAAAGTATGCGATTGCGATTTCAGGTTCCGTAAGGAAAATGTACGCATTGGAAACCGATTCGAAGATAGTAAGGGTAAAATCAACATCTCCGCTTGCATACCAATCCTGATATGCTAAGTATACGTCATAGGAAAGGCAAGCATACCACGCAATGACGATCACAAGGAACGCGATAATCGTAGAAAGAATGACGCCCTTTACGCTTTCACGCTTGCCAAAGATGGCATAGCCCTTAATCGCGCAAACCACGCCGATAATACCGCTGATTGCTGCAAGCAAACCGATCTGATACAGAACAAACCAAATGATGCCGCCTGCAAGAGAGAACAGAAATGCGCCCACAATGCCTGCCAAAACATTCTCTTTTGCGAGCTCGATGGGCTGCGCAGGGGGAATCTGTGTGTTTTCGGACTGATTCGCAGTGAATTCGGGTTCAAAATTTTCGTTCATACTAAACCCCTTTCTGAATTTTTACAGTATACAGGAGTTGGCCAAATTTGTCACTCGGTTTAACAACCACAAGTAACAGTTGGAAACCCTTGATCCAATTTTGGTACACAATATACCTAAGTATATTATACCTCACTTAACCATATTGTCAATAGGAAAATGCCAAAAAGTGAAATTCTTTCCGCTAACTCCCGAATTTTTACCACAAATTAGTATGTATAGTCCCCCTTTTGCGAACAAAAGGGGGACCGTCTTTTTACATAAACCGCTTACTTGGCAGTTATTATTTCAAACTAAAGCCACCCCAACCGACGAGCAATCAGCTATTATGGACTTTATTATTCCTCGCCGTAGCCGTGGAGAGTGAGATGCATAGCGTTCTGATATGCTTCCTCTTCCAGGGGAGCCAGATTTGCCTTCGCTTCCTCCTCCAGCACCTTGTCCAGCTCGGGACGGGTCTTGGGATGCTTGGGAGTGAAGACAGTACAGCAATCCTCAAAGGGCAGGATGGAGGTTTCAAAGGTGTCGATCTTTCGGGCAACGGTGATGATCTCCTCCTTGTCCATGCCAATGCAGGGACGGAAGACGGGCATATTCACCGCACAGTCGGTTACGCCCAGCGCCTGCATGGTCTGGGATGCTACCTGACCCAGCGATTCACCGGTGATCAGCGCTTCGCAGTAACGCTCCTTTGCCATGCGCTCTGCCAGACGCATCATGGAACGGCGGAGCAGAAGAGTGAAGTATTCTTCATTCACCGTACGGCGCAGTTCTTCCTGCACCTTGGTGAGGGAGATCACGTGAGTCTTCATTCTGCCGGTATATGCACAGAGCTTTCTGCCCAGATCCAGCACCTTCTCTCTTGCCTGCTCGGAGGTGTAGGGGAAGGAATCAAAGTGCAGTGCCTCGATGGTTGCACCGCGCTTAGCGATCATGTAGCCTGCAACGGGGGAGTCAATACCGCCCGACAGAAGGAGCATCGCGCGTCCGGATCCGCCTGCAGGCAGACCGCCTGCGCCCTTTTCTGCGCCTGCGTGGAGGAATGCATACTTTTCACGAATCTCTACACGAACAACCACATCGGGATTCTGGAGATTAACCTTCAGATGAGGCATTGCAGCCAAAATCGCACCGCCAACCTCAGCCGCCAGCTTGGGAGATGCCATGGGGAACTTCTTGTCCGAACGCTTGCCCTCTACCTTGAAGGAGCGGATTCCCCACAGACGCTGGGGAAGGTCGTTCTTCGCCGCTTCCATGATCGCCTCGGGGGTCTTTTCAACTGCAATGGCACGGGTAACGGTTGCAAAACCGAACACCAATTTCATGCGGCGCAGTACCTCGTCCAGATCGCAATCCTCGGTCTCGGGCTCGATGTAAATGGTAGACTGACACCACCAAGTGGAAAATTCGCCCAGACCTGCCAGTCTTCTTCTCACTTCTGCCATGAGGATATGCTCGAAATGGGCTTTGTTCAGACCCTTCAGCACAACCTCGCCATATTTACAAAGAATCAATTCTTTCATAGTTTATATACTCCTTTATCTTATCATTCAATTTCAATTTCCAAACTGTTGCCTGCTTGATAGGGATTGCAAGTTACTTCAAGCGCCCCGAATCCGCTGATGCAAGTGCGGGAAAGACTTGTAAAGCGTCTTGCATCTGACAAGCCGAAATAAATATACTGATTTTTTCCGCTGGTTTTCGCCGCGCTGTATTCCCAAGTGGGATCAAAGTGGTAATATGCACCGCCGATTTTGGCATAGCACCAGCCATGCTCCGAAAATCCGTTTTGGGTATAGGTGCCGCCTCTCCACAGATGTGCCTCTATCCCCGTCTGACGGAGAAGATAGCCAAAGGCATCGGCAAAGCCGTAGCAAATGGACTTGCCTGCCCCCAACGCCGAGAACGCGGTGATCTCCTTGTCGGTGTAATCGGTGTAGAAATAGGTAACATTCTTCACCACATAGTCGTACAGCTTGATGGCACGGGTAAGTTCCCCATCTGACTCACTCACCGCCGACAATGCCAATTCCACATTGCGGGAGAAGGTGTCGATCCGCTTCTGATGCTCCCCTTGCGCATAACGATAGGTGATCTTCACCCCATTTTCGGTGGCATTCAAATCAGCCAATGCCGCAGGCGGAAACTCAAACGCGAAATTATCGCACAGCACCTTGGCAGTTTCTGCAGACATAGTCACCGACGATTCATAGGAAAGGATCGCCTGGGCAAGACGTTTGGCATCCTCCTTGTATGCTCCCTCCAAACGGTCGAAAACATAGGGATCCCATTGATAGGTTTGATCGGGGGTGGAAGGAGGAGTGGGAATCTGCGTGACAGGCGGTCGCTCGGTAGGGCGGGGGATGGTCGTTTGCACGGTGGTTGCCACAGGAACAGCATTATCCGAATCAGACTCGGTGGACGTCTCCTGCTTGGAACAAGCACTCAGACAAATTGCTCCCAAAAGGAGTCCGCACCAAAACTTTGTCGCATTCTTCCTAAAAAACTCACTATTTTTTTGCATTTTACTATTTCCTTATTTGCAGATCTGTGCTATAATGAGAGATGGGCAAGCTGTCAATCTGCCCGATTTTCTGCTCACCAAAGGCAAACTCTGCAAATGTATGCCTTCAAATATTTATTATATCAAATCCCCTGCGGATTTGCAAGAGATGCACGAAAAAATGATAAAAAATCACATGAATTCTCGCCTCCCCGAATTACTTGCCCCTGCAGGCAGTCCCGAAGCGCTGGACGCCGCCATCAAAGCAGGCGCAGATGCAGTTTATCTTGGCTCCACCCAATTCGGCGCACGGGCATATGCTAAAAACTTCGACCGTCCCGCCCTTGCCAAAGCGGTAGAGGACGCCCACAATGCAGGCGTGAGAGTCTACCTCACCCTGAATACCCTCATCACCGACCGTCAGATGAAAGCGGCTCTGGACCTTGCCGCCTACGCCTATCAGGTAGGCGTGGATGCCCTCATCGTTGCCGACTGGGGTCTTGCCAAGCTGATTCGGGAAAATTTCCCCGACTTCCCCTTGCACGCCTCCACTCAATGTTCCGGACACAATGTCCCTGCGGCCCAGTGGCTGAAGGAGCAGGGCTTTTCCCTCATGGTTGCGGCACGTGAGCTGTCCTACGAAAATCTCCGCGTCCTTTGCCAAAACTCCCCCCTGCCCATCGAGGTCTTCGTACACGGCGCACTTTGCGTGTCCCAATCGGGTCAATGTCTCTTCTCCTCGCTGGTAGGCGGACGAAGCGGCAATCGAGGCGAGTGTGCTCAGCCCTGCCGTATGCAGTACAACAACCGCACGCCCCTATCCCTGAAAGACCTTTCCCTTGCCCGTCACATCCCTGCGCTGATTGATCTGGGCGTTGCCTCTTTGAAGATCGAAGGACGAATGAAATCCCCCGATTATGTTTATCGGGTAGTATCCATCTTCCGCAAACTGCTGGACGAGCGCCGTGCCGCTACTACTGCTGAAATGGCGGCGCTGGAACAGATCTTCTCCCGTCAAGGTTTCACCGACGGCTATTTCACCGGCGATCATTCCGCCATGAACGGCATCCGCAGCGAGGCTGACAAATCCGCCACTGCTAAAGCGGGACAGATGATGCAAAAAGCAGCCCCCCTCGCCGCTCGCACTCCTATTGACACTCCCCCGAGAGAAGTCGGAGGCCAAGCGGTC
>JAZRIH010000179.1:0-3229 GCA_045645175.1 Eubacteriales bacterium
AATGATCGCCCCGCCCCCCTGTTTGAATCCGCTCAGGGACAGGGCGCTTCTCCTACGCAAACTTATCAGAAAGCCGTTGCCCTTGGAAGCACCAAAACCGAGTCTTCTCTGCGCAAAGCCATCGAGCTTTTGCTGGAAATCCCCGATTGGATGGATTCCTCCCTGTTGATCGTCCAATATGAAGCGGAGCTCGCTCAGGTCATTGAACAGACCTATTCCCTCTATTCCCGTGCAGTGACCGAGATGGAGAACGGCATCCGCCTGAATGCCTGCCACAATTACGCCGCTGCTATTGATGCCTATCAAGCTGCCGAGAATGCCTTTTTGTCCATCGCGCACTTCCAGGACAGCCAAGCCAAGGCGGCGTGGTGTACCCAACAGCTGGAGGAGCTGAAGACCATCTCCAATCCCACCCTCACCTTCATGGTGAAGGATTCCCTGAATCCCCTCTCTCTTGCCAACGGTACTTACTATGTGTATAACATTCAGGAAAGCGAAACCCCAAACTGCCAAACCGTTACCCTGGTCCTGCAGAAGGGGCTCACCACCGCTACCGTCCGCACAAAGCCCGGCGACTATCAGATCACCTTGAATGTCTACGGCTGGGACACCCCTCCCGGTACCCAAGCGCCTATGCATACCGTTACCCGTCTCGCCCGTTTAGAGCGGTTTGACAACTGGCAGGTCATCTCCAATCGCCCCGGACTCTTCTCCGGTGTCAAACTGGACTTTCGTAAGACCTAACTGCCGTTCATTGTTTCTTCCCCAAGACACCCATCCCTCCCCCTCGGGAGGGATGTTGTTATTTCTGCTAAAATTCGCCCATTCCCCCTTGCAAAACGGCGAATCCATGCTATAATAGAGTCATATACTGACATAATCCTCAAAAAGGAGACCGATCATGGCAATTTTCAAATGCAAATCCTGCGGTGCTTCGCTGGAAATAGACGGCAACCAGTTGGTGGCAACCTGCGAGTATTGCGACACCAAGCAAACTCTTCCCAAGCTGACCGACGATCGCAAGGCCAATCTCTACGACCGCGCCAATCACTTCCGTCGCAACAATGATTTCGATAAAGCGATGAGTATTTACGAAACCATCCTGAGCGAAGACACCACCGATGCTGAAGCATACTGGTCGCTGGTACTCTGCCGCTACGGCATCGAATACGTGGAGGATCCCACCACCCGCAGACGTGTGCCCACCGTCAACCGCGCTCAGTTCACCTCGATCTTTGACGACGAGAATTACAAATCCGCCCTCGCCAATGCCGACCCCATCCAGCGGGAGGTGTACGAAGCGGAAGCCAAGACCATCAACCAAATTCAGAAGGGCATCCTGGAGATCTCCCAAAAGGAAGATCCTTTTGACGTCTTCATCTGCTACAAGGAAACCGATGCCAACGGCAGACGCACCATGGACAGCGTGCTGGCAACCGAGCTCTATCAGGAGCTGACCCGCGAGGGCTTCAAGGTGTTCTTCTCCCGCATCACCCTGGAAGACAAGCTGGGCGTTGCCTACGAGCCTTACATTTTCGCCGCGCTGAACTCCGCCAAAGCAATGGTGGTGCTGGGCACCAAGCCCGAGCACTTCAACGCCGTTTGGGTAAAGAACGAATGGAGCCGTTATCTCTCTTTGATCAAGCAGGGTCAGAAGAAAACCCTCATCCCTGCGTACAGAGATATGAATCCCTACGATCTGCCCGATGAATTCTCCCATCTGCAGGCGCAGGATATGTCCAAGCTGGGCTTCATGCAGGACCTGACCCGCGGTATTACCAAAATCGTGGAGGCCGCAAAGCCCAAGGAAGCGGTAAAGGAAACGATTAAAGAAACCGTACGGGAAACCATCGTCACCTCCTCCGCAGGTGCCACTAACACGAGTGCCCTGCTCAAGCGTGCATTTATGTTCCTGGAGGACGGCGAATTTAACCGTGCGGACGAATTCTGTGAGCAGGTGCTCAATCAGGATCCCGAGTGTGCCCAGGCGTATCTGGGCAAGCTGATGGTGGAGCTAAAGGTAATGCGAAAGAGCGAACTTGCATTCTGCAAGGAGCCGTTTTATTATTACAAGAATTATCAAAAGCTCCTTCGCTTTGGCGATGTCGCGCTGATCAACGAACTGAAGGGATATATTGCGACTATCCAGGACAGAAATGAGAAAGAAGCAAAAGCAGCCGAAGAAGCACGCAAAGAGGCGCAGTATCAAAAAGCCATCCATGATTATAACTCCAGCTCTATTTCGCTGATTGAAAACGCAATAAAAGCATTTACTTCTTTGATGGGCTACAAGGATTCTGAGAAGTATCTCTCGCTCTGTCAAGATAAGCTCAAACAACTTCTCATCGAGGAAAAACGAAAAGCCGAAGAAAAACGGATTGCTGAAGAAAAACGGATCGCAGAGGAACTGCGCCTTGCAGAAGAAAAACGGATTGCTGAAGAAAAACGTATCGCAGAGGAATTGCGCCTTGCTGAAGAACAGCGCCGTGCTGAAGAAGCGCGCCGTGAAGAGCTTAGATTAAAACGTCAGAAACGAAATAAGCGCTTGGGAATTTCCGCACTTCTTTGCTTGGTTTTGTGGCTGGTGAGCTATTTCGGCATTTATCCTTTGGTGTCGGTCCTCACGGGCAATTATAGGGTTTACATCAATATGTACAAGGTCGAGGAATTTACCATTCCCGACGGCGTAACCAAAATCAAAGACGATGAATTCATGTTTTGTGATAGTCTGACCTCCATCACTATTCCTGACAGCGTCACCGAAATCGGTAACGAGGCGTTCTACAGTTGCAGTGGCCTGACTTCCATCACTATTCCCGACAGCGTAACCACCATCGGTGACTCCGCGTTCCACTTTTGCGAAAATCTGACTTCCATCACCATTCCCGACAGTGTGACCTTCATCGGTGAATACGCGTTCGATAGTTGCTATAGCCTGACATCTATTACCATTCCCTACAGCGTAACCAAAATCGGAGATTATTTGTTCGGTTATGATCCCACGCTCTCCAGTATCACCGTCAGCAGAAATTATCCTGAAATGGAAAATTACCTAGAACTGATCACTGAGTTTATCCTTCCCGAAGGTATCACGCAAATCGAAGACGAACAGTTCTACAACTACAGTGGATTGACCTCCATCACCATTCCCGACAGTGTCACCAGCATCGGTGACGAAGCCTTTTGGGGATGCAACAATCTGACCTCCATCACTATTCCCGACGGTGTA
>JAZRIH010000180.1:0-5217 GCA_045645175.1 Eubacteriales bacterium
CTTTCACGCTTAACTCCGTTTGGATAGATACTATCCTGATTGAATTGTGAAATCTTCTCTATATCTTATCATATTTTTTTGAATTTTGCAATAATATTTACATTTTCCTATTTCTTTTTTCCAAAAGATGTTGTATAATAAACGCATATGGTTAAAAATGAGTTACTATACTCATCGATCAAATAAAGCAAGAGGTTTTTTTCATGAGCTTAATCCAAAAACTTTTTGGCACCAACAGCGCCAAGGAGATTAAAAAAATCACTCCCTTGGTAAACGCCGTTGAGGCGCTTGCCGATAAATATGCTGACATGACCGACGCCGAGCTGTCGGGCGTTACCGCTGTATTCAAGGAACGTCTTGCCGCAGGCGAAACACTGGACGACCTTCTCCCCGATGCTTTCGCCGCTGTCCGCGAAGCCGCTGACCGAGTTCTCGGCAAGCGCCCCTTCCGTGTACAGATCATGGGCGGTATCATCCTCCATCAGGGCAGAATCGCCGAGATGAAGACCGGTGAAGGTAAGACCCTGGTTGCTACCATGCCCGCTTACCTGAATGCACTCACCGGACGCGGCGTACACGTAGTTACCGTCAACGAATATCTGGCTCGTTGCGGCGCAGAGGAAATGGGCAGAGTCTACGACTTTTTGGGCATGACCACCGGTCTGATCATCCATGAGCAGACTAAGGAAGAAAAGATCGCCGCATACTCCGCTGATATCACCTACGGTACCAACAATGAATTCGGCTTCGACTACCTCCGTGATAACATGGTCATCTACAAGCGCCACATCACCCAGCGCAGCCATGTATTCGCCATCGTGGACGAGGTGGACTCCATCCTCATCGACGAAGCCCGTACTCCTCTGATCATTTCGGGCGAAGGCGAAGAATCCACCGACCTGTACGACCGCACCGACCGTCTGGTATCCGGCTTCCGCTGTTTCCGTATCAAGGAAATCGATGCAAAGGTACAGACCGACGAAGTGGAAGTGGATCCCGATGCTGACTATATCGTAGACGAAAAGGCACGCTCTGCCGTGCTGACCGCCAAGGGTATTGCCAAGGTAGAACGCTACTTCGGTATCGACAACTATGCCGATCCCGAAAACTCCACCATCGCTCATCACGTCAATCAGGCGCTGAAGGCATACGGTGTCTTCAAGATCGACGTTGACTACGTGATCAAGGACGGCGAGGTTATGATCGTCGACACCTTCACCGGCCGTATCATGCCCGGCAGACGTTGGAGCGACGGTCTGCATCAGGCAGTAGAAGCCAAGGAAAAGGTGAAGATCGAAAAGGAAAACAAGACTCTGGCGACCATCACCTTCCAGAACTACTTCCGTATGTACGAGAAGCTGTCGGGTATGACCGGTACAGCGATGACCGAGGAAGAGGAATTCCGTGAGACCTACAATCAGGACGTTGTAGAGATCCCCACCAATATGCCCATGATCCGTAAGGACCACACCGACGTGGTTTACAAGAACGTGAAGGGCAAATACGATGCCATCGTCCGTCAGATTATCGAGTGTCACGAAAAGGGCCAGCCCGTTCTGGTTGGTACCGTATCGGTTGAAAAATCCGAGGAGCTGTCCAAGAAGCTCTCCAGAAACGGCATCAAGCACACCGTCCTCAACGCGAAGTATCACGACAAAGAAGCTGAGATCGTTGCACAGGCAGGTAAGCTGGGTAACGTCACCATTTCCACCAACATGGCAGGCCGTGGTACCGACATTCTGCTGGGCGGCAACCCCGAGTTCCTTGCAAAGCAGGAAATGAGAAAATTGGAGTACGAGGAAGACGTGATCGGTCTTGCAATGGGCTCCAACCAGTCTGTTTCCGAAGAGATCATGGCGGCAAGAGCCGTTTACCGTGAGCTCTACGACAAATACAAGCGTCAGATCGAGCCCGAGGCAAAGCGTGTCCGCGAGGCAGGCGGTCTGTTCATCATCGGTACCGAGCGTCACGAATCCCGCCGTATCGACAACCAGCTCCGCGGTCGTTCCGGCCGTCAGGGCGACCCCGGCGAATCCCGCTTCTACCTCTCTCTGGAAGACGACCTGATGCGTCTCTTCGGTTCCGAGAGAATCATCGGCATGGTTGACCGTCTGGGTCTGGGCGATGACGATCCCATCGACGCAAAGATCCTGTCCAACTCCATCGAAAGCGCACAGAAGCGTCTGGAGGACACCAACTTCATCCGCAGACGTAACGTCCTCTCCTATGACGACGTAATGAGCCAGCAGAGAAACCTCATCTATGCACAGCGCCGCGAGGTACTGGACGGCATGGATATGCACGAGAAGATCGTGACAATGCTGAACGATACTTTGGAAGAAGCAGTGCACAACTGCTGCTCTGACGAAGATCCTGCCGATTGGGCATTTGACGAGCTGCGCAATACCTTCTTCGGCTTCCTCACCACTCCCGATGACTTCAAGTACACCGAGGAAGAGCTCAGCACCATCACCGCTGATGCGATTTTGGAGGAGCTGACCGAGCGTGCCCACAAGATCTACGCCGACAAGGAAGAAATGTTCGGTGCAGAACAGCTCCGCGAAATCGAGCGTGTGGTTCTGCTCCGCAATGTAGACCGCCATTGGATGGATCACATCGACGAGATGGATGAACTCCGCGGCTCTATCGGTCTGAATGCCTACGCACAGCGTAATCCCCTCAACGAATACCGCATTGCCGGCGGCGATATGTTCGACGAGATGTCCCACGCGATTCGCATGGACACCATTCGTGCCATTCTGTCGGTAGTTAAGCGCGAACCCATCCAGCGTCAGCAGGTCGCTAAGGTCACCGGTAACAACGGCGCTCCGGCGGTTTCTGCCAACGCTCCTGCACAGCGTCCCGGTATGCCTGCTCGTCCCGGTATGCCCGGTCTCCCCGGTGCAATGCCCGGCGCCAAGCCCGGTCTGGCAGGTGTCCGCAAGCCTGTAAAGAAGGTTGGCCCCAATGATCCCTGCCCCTGCGGAAGCGGCAAGAAATTCAAGAAGTGCCACGGCATTGCCGGCGCTGACGGTCAGTAATCGAGGGTATCATGGGTTTTGGTCTGCTGTTTATCGCATTTACCATGCTGATTGTCCCCTTCGGACTTGAGATCGATAAAGCTTTGGGTCTGGGAGTTGACATCTTCCCCGATCTGCTGGCATATCTTCTGGTCTTCCGAGGACTAAAAAATTTGAAGCCTTATTCCAAGGGATTCGTCCAGGCAAGACTGCTGACGATCCCTTTGATGGGGATTTCCGCAGTTACCCTTGTCGCACAGGGCATCGCCTTTGTGAGCAAATTTACAGATATGAAGGCTGCCGCCCTCACCAAGCTTTGGGGCACGCTGTCTACTGTTTGTAACGTCGTGGACACCCTCACCATTCCCTTCCTGTTCTTCATGCTCTTCTACCTCTGCAACGGTATTCAGGAGCTGGCAGACGAAGTGGAGCTTCCCAAAATCGTGAGTCGGGCAAAGATTGCATCTCTGCTCTCCTCCACCTTCCTTCTGGGCAAGCTGATGGTGGGTATCCTGCCCCTGCCCAACATCGTGCACTGGCTGGTAAGTCTTCTCACCTACAT
Organism: Eubacteriales bacterium; assembly: GCA_045645175.1. Lineage (GTDB taxonomy): Bacteria > Bacillota > Clostridia > Oscillospirales > CAG-272 > CAKSQF01. Next base: position 3,583 of record JAZRIH010000180.1, read on the forward strand.
TGTCTACTTTGTGTATCTTTATCTGCTCTTCTCCTGCTATATGCACATCGTTTATGCCGATGAAGATCCCAAGCCGATGTTCAATCCCCTGTTCAACCTGCTTGACAAATCTAACAAAAAAGACTCTGATTCCAAATAAGAGTCATACCGAGTAAAGGACGGTTTCTATGGGACTGCACTATCTCATTATCGGTTGCTTTTTTCTGCTGAATCCTTATTTCAGCATCATTGACATTATCCCCGATTTTATTGGCTGTATCTTTTTAATGAAAGGTCTGTCCAAGGTTTCCAAGGTATCTGCCAGCTTCGAATATGCCTACAAGCAGTTCGGTTTGCTGCTGGCAGTATCGGCCGTACGAATCTGTTGTACTCCTCTGATCACCGACGTCAAGGAGATCTGGCCCTTGATCGTGGTTCTCTGCGCAGGTCTGGGCGAAGCATTCCTCTCCATCCGCGCATTCCACGCCATTTTCGACGGTCTCAACGCCACCTCTCACTCCCCTGAGGGTGCGCTCTATGACCGTTGGAAGGAAACCAAGCAAATCACCACCATCTTCCTGATTGCAAAGCAAGTGATCTGCATTCTGCCCGAGCTTTGTCTGCTCTCCAACGGCGAATACGGCGTTGTCACCCCCGACGGCATTCAGTCTGCTGCCAATTACCGTATGCCCCTGCTCTTGGTGAGCATGATCATCGGTCTGTTTGTAGGTATCGCGTGGTTTGTTCAGATCCGCCGTTACCTGAAAAAGGTGATCGCAGACAACGGTTATCTGGCACATCTGGAAGAGCTCTATCTCCATCAGTACACCTCCGTGTCTGCCGTTTACATCGCCGATCAGTTGAAGATCGCTATGGGTCTGCTGATTGCCGCTGTGCTCCTCTCTATGGAGCTGGTATTTGACGGCGTCAACTACCTCCCCCACTTTGCAGGCGCGATCCTGTTTTACATCGCCGCAAGCAGACTTGCCGCACTCCCCGGTAAAGCGGCAAATCCCTACGGCAAACAAACCGCACGCCTTGCCTTGATCTACGGCATCGTCAGCATTCCCCGTTTCATTTACAGCATCATTTTCTCCAACCGCATTTTCGGTGAGTATCTGGCATCCAAGGAAGAGGGATTGCAGATCGCCTACTCCGACGTACTGCTGGAATATTTGAACCGTGACTTTTCCACCATCTACGGATTTGTAGCGCTGATCGTCATGGCGATGATCGAAGCAGTGCTCTTTATCCTGCTGCTGCTCTCCTTCTACCGTATGGTACGAGAGCTGATCAAGCATCACACCCGTGAAGCCATTCCCAAGCCCCCCACTCCCGAGGGATTGGAAGGCTACACTCGCAAGAAGAAGGACGATTTCACCGTTTCCCTCTTTGGCCCTCTGGTGTTCTCCCGTATTATGGGTGTGATCGCCGCCCTGTCCATGGTAGCGGCATCTATTGCCATCGCCTACTTCCCCTCCTACTGGCTCATCGACACCATTCTTCGTCTGGTTTGGGTCATCAGCGGTTATTCCCTGATTTCCAAGCTCAAGGACGAAATTGCCACCCACTATTCCTATCTGACCCGTGAAGAGGACCTTCATCCTCTGACCCGCTGATTATGAACACCCCTAAACTCAATCGTTTATTATCGGT
>JAZRIH010000181.1:0-4363 GCA_045645175.1 Eubacteriales bacterium
TTTGGTTATTTTCGGGTGCTTTCAGTATAGCACAGTTTCCTCAATTTGTCAAGTCTGCCCCCCTCGCCCATGCTTATACAGGCGTGAGCGAGGGAACGTCTGTTATTCGGGGATTTCCAGTTTGCCGGTAATATCGATGTAGGTGTTTGCATTGGCGGGGGCATTCACCTCGGCACTATCGTAGGCGATGACCGATTTGATGCAAATGTTTCCATCATAAGTTATATTCCCGGCGACATAGGTCATGTAAAAGTCGCCCCGGGTCTCGATGATATCGCCTTCTTCATTGAAGCACACGGAATAGGTTCCCCGAGTGAACTGAATACTAATCGCTTCCACCCCCATCTCCACAAACTCCGTCAGATCGCCTGCCATAACAGCCATTTCCTCTACGGTCACCGGGAAGGTCAGCAGGACCGTATTGCCGATTTGGAGGGCAGTGGCACTGGCATACTGGCTATCGCTTCGTGTTTCGATCACAGTGGGACGCTCGCGGGGGAAGAATTTTCCAAATTCATCTGCGGTCACAGTCGCCTTGGTTTTCGTTTCACCCTCATCTTTCTCTAACCTGTACATCTTGCCGTCAACATAGGTCAGTTGGGTGTTTATCCCTTTCACACTCGTTTCCAGGTACAGATCATCACCGTCATGTTTTTCACTAACATAGTGACTCATGGCCTTGGTAGTTGGCGCCCCTACGCCTATTTTAATATCGCGCGTGTAGTATACTTCATAATTGTCCGCCTCGGAAAATTTCCGGGAAGCGGCTTCGTAGGCTTCTTGGGGCACAAAATTCTTGAGCAAATCCTTCACCGGAATAATAACCGTCGTTGTAGTATCAGTAGTAGTAGCCGTAGTAGTAACGACATACTGGAATTCCATCTCACAGGATGTCATGGTGATGGGAGTGAGCGCAAGCAGTGCGGCGAGGAGTACTGTAACTGTTTTTTTCATGATCATCTTCCTTTTGTTTCAGGGTACTTTTAGTATACCATCCTTTGCAGAATTTGTCAAGTCGGCTTCGTTTTTCAGCCCCGTGGGTAAGGGGCTGAAAAACCTCCTCGCCCATGCTTATACCGGCATGGGCGAGGGGACGTCTGTTATTCGGGGATTTCCAATTTGCCGGTCATGTCGGTATAGAGGTCGGCTTTTTCGGGAACTTCCACCTTGGCATCGTCACAGGAAATGACGGTTCTGATGGTAACCTTTCCGGTATGGGTGATCCGTGCAACCACAAAGGTCATTTCAAAGTCACAACGGGTCTCGATGATCTCATACGCTTCATTGAAGCACACCGAATAGGTGCCCTTGGTGAATTGAAGGCTACCCTCTGTTGTGCCCAAGTTCACAAGATCAGACGACAGATCCCCTGACATGGCAGTCATTTCCTCTACACTCACCGGGAAGGTCAGCACCACGGTATTGCCCACTTGGGTGGCGGTGGCACTGGCAAATTGGCTGTCGCTTTGCTTTACCAGCACATCCAGACGCTCGTACGCAGAGAGCTTCTGGAGTTCCTCCGGAGTCATGGTCGCCTTAGTTCTCGTTTCGCCATTGATCACATGAGTCTCTAACATGTACGCCACACCGTCCACATAGGTATACTCGGTGTATGGATGTCCAATCTTCGGGAAGTAGTAGAGATTGTCACCGTCACGGATTTCGGTAATGTTGCGACTCATGATACTGGTCGACTCCATAGAGACCTTATAGTTGTAGTACATTTCATAATTATCCGCATCGGCCAATTTCTTGGCAGCGGCTTCGTAAGCTTTCTTCGGCACAAAATCCTTCAGCAGATCCTTCACCGTGGTAACGGCAGGCTCGTCAGTCTTTTTCAAGGATGCTATGGACATCACGATAGGGATCAACGCAAGCAGTGCAACGATTAGTACGGCGATTGTTTTTTTCATGATCATTTACCTCACATGTATTGATTTCAGTATAATCGATTTTCCTTAATTTGTCAAGTCTGTGCCGTTTTCCCTTCCCTCTTGACAGTCCACCATCCATGTGCTATACTGTAATCGAATAGGACATTTACAGGAGAACTGCTATGATCGGACGTTTTGCGCCCACGCCCAGCGGTCGGATGCATCTGGGCAATCTTTACTGCGCTCTGATGGCGTGGCTGTCTGCCCGCGCACAGGGCGGTGAGTTTATCGTCCGCATCGAGGACCTCGATGCAGGACGCTGTCGCTTTGAACCCCATATTGAAAAGGTTTTTGACGATCTGCGCTGGCTGGGTCTGGACTGGGATGCGGGAGAAGACCCCGAAAGCTTCCAGTCGAAGCGAAGCGCAATTTATGAAGAATATTTTGAAAAGCTGAAGCAGGTAGCCGAAATCTACCCCTGCTACTGCTCCCGTGCCGAGCTCCACGCCGCCTCCGCCCCTCATCTTGCCGACGGTCAGCCTCTGTACGACGGACGTTGTTACCGCGCATGGAAGGACGGAATCACCCCCAACACCACCCGCCGTCCCGCATGGCGCATCCATCTGCCCAACGAGGAGGTGGTTTTCACCGACCGCGTCATGGGCGAGTATCGGGAGAATCTTGCCACTGAGTGTGGCGACTTCATCCTCCGCCGCTCGGATGGTGTGTACGCCTATCAGCTGGCGGTAGTGGTGGACGATGCCCTGTCGGGTGTCACCGAGGTGGTGCGCGGATGCGATCTCCTCTCCTCCACCCCCAGACAGATCCATCTTCACCGTCTGCTGGGATTTGCCGAGCCTACCTATGCCCATCTGCCCCTTCTGGTGGGTGCCGACGGACATCGCCTTGCCAAACGCTTGGGCGATCTGGACGCGGGAATGCTTCGGGAGATGATCAGCGCCGAGGAGCTCATCGGCAGACTGGCGGCATCGCTAAACCTCATCGACCGTCCCGAGCCTCTGACGGCAAAGGAACTGGTGGCGCACTTTAACTGGGAGGTCATTCCCCAAACCGACGTGCGCAGCGTAGTGGGGTAAGATGCCAATCGATTCTGACGCTTACTAATTAATACGATTCAGAACCCCGTTTTCGGACACCCTTTTGGAAAATTTTTAAACTTTTTTCAAATATAATACACTTTGGGCAAAGGAGCGTCTCCTCTGCCCTTTCTTTCTCTCCAATGTTTACAAATTGCCTATTGAAATCTCTTTGGAAATATGGTATAATAACAATAATGTCTGCTTGGAAAGGAAAAGCTATGAAAAAATTGTTTTCAACTCCTCTCGTGCGCGCATCGATCCGCACCGCGATCCTCCTGTGCGCCACACTGCTCACCATTACCGCCTTTACCGGCTGTAAAAAATCCGAACCTCCCGTGGCAACCACCACACAAGCCCCTCAGCACACCTTGGCTGAAGATTTCAAAGTTCCTTCCTTCCCTTCCGTCGGCTTGTACATCAACTACTCCCCCAACGCCTCTATTGCCGGCAGAATCGAAAACGGCGGCACTCACCGTGTAGACGGTAAGCCCGTAGGCAAAGTAGAAGCCCTTCCCAATGTGGGCTACCGCTTCGTAAAATGGAGCGACGGCTCTACCGATCCCGTCCGCAACGGCGACACCGCTACCGAAAGCAAGCAGCTCATCGCATATTTCGATTATGCGCCTCTGGAAATGCCCATCGTTTGCATCAACACCGTCACCGGCGGCGATGTGGAATCCAAAACCGAATACATCGACGGCGATATCACCGTCTTCAACTCCAAGAGCGAACACTTCATCGAGAATCTGAAAATGGAGATCCGCGGACGCGGCAACTACACCTGGAGTAACCTGGAGAAAAAATCCTACAAGGTGAAGCTCTCCGAAAAGCAGTCCCTCTTGGGTCTGGGCGAAGGCAAATCCAAAAAGTGGGTTCTCCTTGCCAATATGTGCGACCAGTCCATGCTCCGCAACTATCTCAGCCTGAATCTGGCAGGCAATATGCCCTCGGTCGCTTGGTCACCCGATTGCACCAGCGTTGAGGTCTTCCTCAACGGTGAATACCGTGGCGTTTATCTGCTCTGCGAGGAGATCGATGCCAACAAGAATAAGGTCAACGTGACAGAAAACCTCACCGGCGCAGGCTCCTCCGATATCGACTTCCTCATCGAGCTGTCGGGCAGCGCAAAGGATCCCTCCTTCCGTGCCGCTGAGCGCACCTATCAGATCCACAACGAGCTGTCCTCCGATCCCGCCGAAGCAAAGTCCCAGAAGAGCTTCATCACCAACTACGTGAAAAACGCATGGACCGCTGTCAAGAGCGGCGATGAAAAAGAGATCGCCCAATATATCGACATCGATTCTATGGTAGATGCCTACCTGGTTGAGGAGATCACCAAGAATCTGGACTGCGGCTACGACTCCTTCTACCTCTACCGCACCAAGGGCA
>JAZRIH010000182.1:0-2574 GCA_045645175.1 Eubacteriales bacterium
AAAATTCTATTCTCAAAATCATTGAAACAAATCGTTTCCAATTACAACAAATGATTTTATTTATTAAACTTTTTCACAGAAAATCTCTTGACAAATTGTGAAAAATAGTATAAAATGCACTTAAGTGCTTTATTCGAACGAATTTTGTCACATTAAAAACCATCGCTGTCCGTTACTTTGACAGCGCAGGAGGAATTTATGTCAAACGAAAGTAAGAAAAAACTGTATGTGGTTTCCAATGCGCATCTGGATACTCAGTGGAACTGGACGATCCAAGATACCATTAAAGACTGCATCAAAGACACCATGGAATTGAATTTCCAGCTTTTCGAAAAGTACCCTCATTATCGCATGAATTTCGAAGGTGCATTCCGTTACAAACTGATGAAGGAATACTACCCCGAAATGTATGAAAAGGTAAAAGAGTACATCGCTCAAGGTAGATGGAACGTTTCCGGCAGCCAATGGGACGCCTCTGACGCAAACGTACCTTCTTCTGAAGCGTATATGCGCCAAATCCTTTACGGAAATGGCTATTTCGAAAAAGAATTCGGCAAAAAGAGCTCTGATATCTTCTTGACCGACTGTTTCGGCTTCCGTTGGTCTCTGCCTTCTATCGCAGCACACATGGGTCTGAATGGTTTCTCTACCCAGAAGCTGGTTTGGGGCGTTGGTTCTCCCATCTATAACGAAGACGGTACTGCTCGTAAGCCCATGCCCGAAAGAGGACAGCCTCGTATGGACCTGGGTAAGTGGGTTGGTCCTGACGGACACTATGTAATTGCTTCTATGTTGGGCGGTAATTACACTCTGCATTTCGAATGGGACAAGGAAAAGCGTCCGATTCATGACAGAGAAGAGTATCTGAAGCAGATCGAACACAACGAAAAGTGGACCGGAGTTCCTGCCCGCATGATGTACTACGGTACCGGTGACTACGGCGGATCTCCTTCCGACGAATCCGTTCGCTACCTCAATGATGCAGTTGAAGCAAATGGTCCCGATAAGAAATTCGAGGTTGTATCGGCTTCTACCGATCAGATCATGAATGAGCTGACTCCTGAGCAGATCGCAGCGCTGCCTGAATATACTGGCGGTCTCTTGATTCCTCACGGATACGGCGCAATGACCTCTCATACTATCAATAAGCGTTGGAACCGCAAGAGCGAGCTTCTTGCTGACAGCGCAGAGCGTGCAGCAATCATGGCAGAATGGCTAGGTCAGGCTAGCTATCCCAAGGAACGCTTGGAAGAAGCATGGAAGCTCTTCCTGTGGCATCAGTTCCACGATGACCTTCCCGGCACCTCCATTATGGATGCCTACGGCTTTACTTATAATGACTATGTAATCGCTCAGAACATGCTGGCAGCAGAGCTGACCGCATCTATGGATTCTGTTGCATCTGCTCTCGATACCAATGTGATCGGCACTCCTGTTATCGCATATAATCCTGTTTCTACAGAGCGCTACGATACCGTTACCGCTGAGGTTGATATTACTTCTCCTTATGTGCGCGTATTTGCTCCTAACGGCACAGAAGTTCCTGCACAGCTTTGCAAGCAGGGCAATAAGACCGTGGTGAAGTTTGCGGTTAAGATGAAGCCCGTCAGCGTAGCAGTATTTGATGTGCGCGAGAGCGATATTCCTTCTCAGGTAACTACGAAGCTTTCCGTAACCGATCGTATGCTGAAGAACCAGTATTACACAGTTACCATCAATAATAACGGTGATATTTCCTCTATCATTGATATTGTGAACGGAAAAGAACTGCTGTCTGCTCCCGTAGGCTTGATGGTTCGTCCCGATAACAATACCGTATGGCCTTCTTGGGAAATCAAGTACGAAGATATCGCAATTGAGCCTACTCGTGTTACCCAGTGCGATTCCATCGAGATTTGCGAAGATGGTCCCGCATCGGTAGCAATCAAGGTAGTAAAGTGTTACGAAGGCTCTTCCTTTGTACAGATTATTCGTCTTGCTGCCAACTCTCCTGTAGTAGAGGTAGAGAACGATGTGGATTGGTACTGCCGTCGCTCCATGCTGCTGGCAGAATTCCCCTTCACCGTATCTAATGAAATTGCAGAATTCGACCTTGGTTTGGGTGCAGATAAGGGCGAAAACACCAATTCCTTCCCCTATTTCCAGCATTGTGTACATCAGTGGGCAGATCTGTCCGAACCCGACGGCAGCTATGGTGTAGCAGTTCTCAATGACTGTAAGTATGGCATGGAAAAGCCTACCGATTCCTCCCTCAGACTGTCTCTGATTCACACTCCTACCGGCCCGTTCATGCCTATCTCTGCACAGCATTGGCAGGATATGGGTAAGAATATCTTCCGTTACGGTATTACCGCTCACAGCGGCAATAGAGATACCGTCAGTGCTATTGCAGCTCAGTTTAACCAGCCTACAATGACATTTATCCCTGAAAAGCATGCTGGTGAAAACTCCGATTTGTCCTTTGTATCTGTCAACAACGATGCAGTAATCATCCGTGCAGTGAAGAAAGAAGAAAAGGGCAATCGTTTGATCGTTCGTGTCCAGGAAACTGCAGGCAAGGCGTGGTCCGACCTG
>JAZRIH010000183.1:0-8143 GCA_045645175.1 Eubacteriales bacterium
TGGAGGAGGTGAGCTCGGGGATATAGCGCCGTCTACCGAAGAGGGTGGTGACATATCCCAGCTCCTTGCCTTCCTCGATGGTGGATTGGAGGTAGTTCTCTACCCCGCGGTAGGTTTCTTTATATCCGCGGATATATTCGCCCGCCTGATTTTTGGTGATGCCCAGATCCTGCGCCAAGGCAAAATCGCTGATGCCGTAAACGATGCCGAAGTTCACCGCTTTTGCCCGTTTGCGCAGTTCGGAGGTGACCGCATCCACGGGTACACCAAACACCTGCGAAGCGGTGACCGTGTGAATGTCGATTCCCTTGCAGAAGGCATCGATCATGATGGGGTCCTCTGCCACATGGGCAAGGATGCGCAGCTCGATCTGAGAATAGTCGGCGTCCACCAAGGTGTATCCCTCTCTCGCCACGAATGCACGGCGCAGTTCTCTGCCCAGCTCAGTGCGGATGGGGATGTTTTGCAGATTAGGCTCGGTGGAGGACAGTCTGCCGGTTGCGGTGAGCGCCTGCTTGAAGGTGGTGTGCACCCGTCCCATGGGATCGGCAACTGCCAAAAGTCCTTCCGCATAGGTGGAGCGGAGCTTGGTCACTTGACGGTAATCGAGGATCAGATCCACGATGGGGTGGATGGGGCGGAGCTTTTCCAGCACCTCCGCATTGGTGGAGTAGCCGGTCTTGGTCTTCTTGAAGAAGGGGAGCTTCAGCTCCTCAAAGAGCACCTCGCCCAACTGCTTGGGGGAGTTTACGTTAAATTCATGTCCCGCCATCTCAAAGATGGTTGCCATGGCATTGCCTGCGGCGATCTCCAGGGCGGCGGAGAAGGTTTGCAATGCCTCGCGATCCACCGCAAAGCCGCGCTTCTCCATTTTGTAAAGCACTCTCGCCAGAGGGAATTCCATCTCGCTGTACAGAGCGTAGCAACCGTCCTCCTTCATTCGTGCGGTGAGAGGAGCGGTGAGGCGATAGAGAGCCGATGCGTTTTCCTCCGCAGAGCCCAGATATGCCCCCGCGATCTTGGCAAGGGTGGGTGCGCTGTCCGAGGAATTGATGGTATATGCCGCCAGAAGCGCATCGAATGCGCAGTTGAACTTGCTCTGCTCAAAGTCGGGGAGCAGATGATCCAGCTGATGAAGGGTGGATTTGAGATCGTAGACCACGAAGGCGTAGTCAGATTCCACCGCCCAGCTTGCCGCCTGACAAAGGGTGTCCCCTGCAAACAGTCCTTCCCCAACGGGGCAGGTGAGCCAATTTTCGCCGTCGCAGACCTCCACGCCCTCGTCGGTGAAGATCAGCGCAACGGGGGAGGTGAACTTAGTGGCGATAAGCTGGTCGATGGTCACTTCACGGGCAGAGGCCGCCTCTTGTGCGGCGGGAGTGGGCTCTTCCTCGTCCAGGCCCATTTTCTTAATAAAGCCCGAAAATTCCAGCTTGGCAAAGAGCGCTCTCAGCGCCGCCTTGTCGGGGGATTTCAGCATCAGATCCTCGGCAGTCAGCTCCAAGGGCATCTCCCGCAGGATCTCGGACAGGGTACGGGAGAGATATGCCTGCTCCTTCTGCTCACGGAGATTGGTGAGGATGCGTGCGCTTGCCTTCACCTCGTCGATATGCTCGTAGATGCCGTCCAGACTACCGTAGGTGGAGATCAGCTTGGCGGCGGTCTTTTCGCCCACACCCGATACACCGGGGATATTGTCCGAGGAGTCGCCCATGAGGGCTTTCATTTCCACGAAGCGGTCGGGGGCAACGCCGTAATCGGCGGTGAAGCGGTCGGGGGTATAGGGAACGGTTTCGTTGTTCTTGGCAAGGAGGACGGTGGTCTTCTCCGAGATCAGCTGCAGGCTGTCCCGGTCGCCGGTGAGGACATAGCACTCGCCGCCCTCCTGTTCCCAACGCGCCGAGAGAGTGCCGAGGATATCGTCCGCCTCATAGCCCTCCACTTCCACCACAGGGATGTGCATGGCGTTCAGAAATTCCTTTGCCAAGGGGAACTGCATCAGCAGCTCGGGAGGCGTGCCGTGACGGCCTGCCTTGTACTCGCCGTACATTTTGTGGCGGAATGTGGGGGCGTGGACGTCAAACGCCACCGCCACGCCGTCGGGATTGAGGGCGGAGAGCTGATTGAGCAGTACGTTCACGAAGCCGTAAACGGCGTGGGTGAAGACGCCCTGAGAGTTGGTCAGGGGACGCACGCCGAAATATTGTCGGTTGAGGATCGAGTTGCCGTCGATCACCAGTAATTTTTTCATGGGATTATCCTCTTAGATTCATCGAGATGCCTTTATTGTACCACAGTTTTAGTAAAATGGGTAGTGGTTTTGGAAAAAATCTTTGAAAAGTGGGGAATCTGTCATTTTCCCTGCTCCGCAAGAGCTTCTTTATCCCCCTTCGGAAAATATTTATCGATATTCAATAAAATCCTATTGACAAATGGAAAATCCTGTGTTATACTGAAATCAGAAACTCCCTATCCGTAAATCGGAGGTCGGTCTCACTGTGAAAAAATACATCGCAATCGTTTTATTGTTCCTCATCGCCGCAGCTTTGTCGGCTTGTACATCGGCTCTCGATGAGAAAAGCGAGATCATCGCCATGTACCGAAAGAACGAAGAAATCTTTTGGCAGGCGGCAAAAAGCGGAAATTTCACCGCCGTTGAGAGCATCCGCGGCGTGCAATCGGTCTATATCTCCGAAACCTACACCGACATTTCCTTTGGTGGCGCGGGATTCGGCTCCTCCTCCCACTATTTGGGCATCTTTTACTCGGCGGACGATTCCCTCTCTGCCGTGGATGTTGCGGGAATGTGTTTCCCCGACGAGTTGACCGCCCAAGGGGACGGGTATTTCTATCAAGATGAAGACAGCGACAACCGCTACTATGTGGAGCCCCTTGGAAATCACTTTTTTTATTACGAAGCCCATTATTGATCCATCAAATCTATACAAACAGGAGAAATCACATGAAAAAGAATTATCTGCTCACCACCATCTGCTGGGTATTCACCCTCAGCCTGATCCCCATCCTCACCGCCCTTGCCATCGGCTTCCCCTATCTCACCACCTGGTACTTCACCACCTACGGTCAGTCCCAGGTTGCCGAGACCATTCAGCGATTGATGATCGCCTTCTACATCTGCTTGCCCGCAGGCTTTACGGCGCTGGGACTGCTTGTGAAGATCCTTTCCAACATCCGCAAGGAACTGCTCTTCATCCGTCAGAACGCCCTCTGCTTCCGCTGGCTGTCGGTCTGTGCATTCTACGTGGGCATCACCTGCGTGGCAACCGGCATCCTCTACCTGCCCCTTTTGGTGATCGCCCTTGCCGCCTTCTTCATCGGTCTGCTCCTGCAAGTGCTGGTACGCTTCGTCCTCACCGCTTGCGATATGAGCGACGAAAACAGCCTCACCATTTAATCGGAGGTGCCCAATGAAACGAATCATCGTAAACTTAGATATCATGATGGCGCGCCGCCGCATTTCCCTGGGCGAGCTTGCCAAGCGGGTAGACATCACCCAAGCCAATCTGTCCATTTTGAAAAACAACAAAGCCAAAGCCATTCGCTTTTCCACTCTGGAGGCACTCTGCCGTGAGCTGGACTGCCAGCCTGCCGAGCTGCTCTCTTACGAGGAAGACGACACGCTGGGGTAAATCCCCCAAAGGAGAACGATCATGGAACCAACTACCCCCATTTTAATTGAGAAAAAAGATATCCGCTCCCTTCCCATCAGCTTCGGACTGTTCACCCTCCTCTTTTGGATCTTGTTGGAGGGGGCGTCCGCTCTGCCCCTTGCCGGCATATGGCTCTTCTTCGTCCTTGCCACCGCCCTTTATCTTCGTGCCTCGGGCACTTATCAACGTACTGCCGTCACTACCTTCTTTTTCTTGGGTGCGGTAATCTTCACCCCTATCCTGCCCCTTACCGATTGGGGCACCCTGCAACTGGTCGTGTTTCTGCTCCAAATGGGCAGCCTGCTGTTGTGGATCGCCTTTTCCCTTGGCCACGGCGGCAGTCAAAGTCGACTTGCCGATCTTCTGGTAGCCCTCGTCGCGCTGTGTACCGCCTCTATGGAGGGCATCTTTGTCTATGGTGAGGATCTTGCATCCCATCGCACCATTCAAAAAAGCCAAAAGCAGAAAAAAACCTCTGCCAAGCGTCCCTTCCCCTGGGGAATTGTGGTGGGATTTCTCCTCTCTCTCCCCGTCCTTTGCTTTCTCATTCCCCTTTTGGCAGGTGCCGATGCGGCGTTCGAGGGCATGATCAACGGATGGGACGAAGCACTTGGAAAACTCATTGAAAAGCTCTTTGACGGCATGGATGACCTCATCCTCTCCCTCATTTTAGCCGCCATCATCTTCTACCCTACCTGCGCAGTTCTCTATTCTCTCAGCCGCAAGCCGGGCAAGGACACATCCGCAGACGCCCCCATTCTCCCCGGCTCCATGCTCATCGGATTCTACGGATCTATTACTCTGATCTGCTTAATCTACCTCTTTTCTCAGCTCTCCTATCTCTTCAGCGGATTCATGGGTACCCTTCCTCTGGAAATGACCGCCGCCGAATACGCCCGTCGTGGATTCTTCGAGATCTTCGCCATCTCCATTCTGATGCTGATCGTCATCGGCGTGGGCGTCCTCCTTGCCAAAAAGGACGGCTTCCATAAACTCCTCACCGTCCTGATCTGCTTCCTCTCTGCCTTCGATCTGCTCCTCATCGCCACCGCCCTTGCCAAGATGATCCTCTATATGCGCCTCTACGGACTCACCGTCAAACGGTTGACGGTCAGCGCAACCCTGATTTTACTGGCGGTGATCTTCGTAACCATTCTGCTCAGACGGCTCTTCTCAAAATTCCGCTCCCTTCCCGTGGTCCTTGCCGCCGCCCTGATTCTCTTTGGCATCCCCTCCTTTGCCGATCCTCACCGTGTGGTTGCCGAGTACAACGTGTGGGCATGGGAAAAGGGCTATCTTTCGGCCATCGACACCGAGCTGTTCTACGATCTCTCGGACGCCGCCATCCCTGCGCTGATTCGGGTTTATGAGAGCGAAAATGCCGAGGCATCGAATCGGGCGAACACGGTTCTGCGTACCATCTATACCCAAAGATGCTCCGAATACGACATTCCCTACGGCTCACCCCTCCCCACCAACCTGACCATGGAGGATTACAGCGTCAGCCGACAGATTGCCCACCATGCGATCAACGAGATCTGCCAAAGCTGGATCGCTCCCGCATACGGAGGTAACCAATGAACTCTAAATCCCTACGTCTGTTTTACACCGCGCTGTCTGCTCTGCTCCTTGTCGCCCTTGTCCTATTGGAAGGAACCAGCGGCTTTCTTCGAGGAACTGTGGGCGACGTGGTAGTGGTGATCTTCCTTTGGGCACTTGCCAGAATCGTCAAACCCACCGGCTGGCGATGGATTCCCCTTGGAATCTTCCTCTTTGCCTGCTCTGTGGAGTGTCTGCAAGCCATCAACATTCTCGGTATCCTGGGCATCACCTCCGAAACCGCACAAATCGCCGTAGGCTCGGTCTTCGACCCCATGGACATCGCCGCCTACGCAGTAGGATGCGCCCTTGCGGCGGTGGGGGATTTCGGGATTGCGAAACTGAGAAAGGGAAAGTAACATGAAACCCACCCAACCACGCTCCAAGGGGCTGATCATGGTTAGTCTGCTCCTCGTCTGTCTACTGCTCATGGGTGTGCTACTCTGTCAACTGTTTACTGCTCTCCGCTATCACGAAGCATGCTCGGTGGATGTGGGCGATGACCGCGTAACCGTCTACAGAATCGGATGGGCATCCCCCTCGGGCAATGCAAAATTTCGGGTCATGCTGGGCGACACCCCTCTGCTGGAATACGATTGTACGGGGGAGATCATGACCACCCCAAGTGCCGCTATCCGTCACACCGAGGATGGAGTGCTCATCGAAAGTATAGGCGATGACTATGCCGTTGCGATTCAGCTTGCGTTATTCCAAGAGTCCGTATCTGCCCTGTGGTGCCTCAAGGATGAAAGCGGCAAGCCGATTTCTAACTACGATCTGGCAAGCGTTAGCTATCACGGCATCGGCAACCTACAAACCGTGCAAGCCCTGACCGACTCGGTTGCACTTTCCTACAACAGCCAGGCATTTGATTGAGGCTTACTCACAGAAAAATCAAACGATATATCAGAATTCAGAAAAGGAGCTTGAGATATGCCCAAACCAGTAAAAATTGTATTGATCACCCTGGCCATTGCCCTTGTTTTCATCTATGGTGCTTATATTTTGATCCGTGCCATTGGGGCAAGTGCATTTAATTCTATGGATCCAAGGGAAATTATCACATACCAAAGTCCCGACGGTGAATATTCGCTGGTCTTTGAGCAAATAGGCGATCCCGTATGGTCGTTCGGCCCGGTGGAGGTGCGGCTCACTCTCCAAACCCACAACGGCAGAATAATCAAGCAGGTATCTACCCAAGTTCACAATGATGGATCCGATGCGGATGAGTACAACGTTCCATCCGTTTCCTGGAAGGAGGATGCGGTCCTTGTGATTCTGAAAGACCACGAAGGATCGAGAAAACAGGAAATTTCCATCGCATATGGGAAGAAGTGACATGCGCACAAATCAAAACCGACAGAGCATAAAACTCTGTCGGTTTCTTTTCGGAGCAAGGGCATCTCCAAAAACAAAAGGGACGGCAAATATTTGCCGTCCTCAAAGTGTAGACAAAAGTGCTTGTTCCATCGGAGGAAGGGGAAAACCATCTCAAACGCCGAAGTTTTTCCCCTTCCTCCGAACCACCTATCCTATTCCTTGGCTTGTACCGTTAAGAAGGTGTGGTTTTGTCTTCAGTCTGTGGACGGCAAGTATTTGCCGTCCTAAATAGAAGTTGCGGAGGGGTCTGGGGGACTTTTTTCAAAAAGTCCCCCAGCGGGTTCCAAGGGCAGCGCCCTTGGCAGGGTTCAGGGACAGCATCCCTGCGAAGGGCTCCTCGGGGATCGCCTCGGCATGGGCGATCACCCAAGCGGCACGATCGGATGCAATGGTGAGAGCGGTCATGTGGTCGGCACCCATCAATGTTTGATAGAGCCACGCCGCCCCAAAGCTGTCCCCTGCCCCTACAGTGGACACCACTTTCGCAGGCGATGCAGGGACATGGATAGGATCCATCCCTCTGCGATAGAGGGTAGCGCCCCGCTCCCCTTGAGTGAGGACGATGGCTTCGATCTGTTTGTAGCGTTCAAATAACGCAACGGGAGCATCCGAGGGAGCCCCTGCAGGCAGATAGCCTGTCACTTGACGAAGAAGGGGCTCCTCCTCGTCGCTGATTTTCAGAAGTGTGGCGTGAGCAAGACAGTTTTCCACCGAGCCCTTGTCATAGCAATCGGGGCGCAGATTCACGTCGCAAAAGATGTGGCGGAAAGATCCCTCTCTCAGCAGTCGCTCCAAGCAAGCACGGCTCTCGCCGCGCTGCGCAAGAGTGCCAAAGCACAACAGATCGTAGCCCATGTCCTTCACCTGACGAGGCAGGTTGGGATCATCGGGAATATGATCGTACGCCACGTTGGGGACCACAAAATAGGAAGGAATGCCCCCCTCCGACAGAGTGACCTCGCATCTGCCCGTGGGATAGTCCACCGAAGGTATGAATCGGGTGTCCACTCCGTTTTTCTCAAGAAAATCCATGGCAGATGCCCCCAAATCGTCCTTGCCTACCGCCGACAACAGTGCGGCAGAGCCACCCGATCGCACAAAGTGAACGGCAAAATTCAGCGGCGCACCGCCAATGCAGGATTTGTCGGGATAGAGATCCCAGATGATCTCTCCGAAGACCAAAAGAGAGGGCTTTTTCATATCGGTCACCTCGTTGACACAGAATGTACTTCAGTATAACACAGTTGCAAAAAAAATGCAAGAGGGGACAGATCTGTAAAAAGCACTTGCATTTCCTTCGCGAATGTGATATAATCGTAGTATTCTATGTCGGATAGGCGCATTGCCCACCGAAAAATGGAGATTTTTTTATGAACCAATCTACAAAGCGCCCTCTGCCGCTATGGCTGATGATCCTCATCGACTTCATTCTGTTGGCGGCATTTCTCTCTACATTTTGTTATTATCATCACATTCAAAGCATTTGGGGCGGT
>JAZRIH010000184.1:0-7961 GCA_045645175.1 Eubacteriales bacterium
GTTTATAACCTTCGCGTTTCTTGAAATCGGAAGGGAGGTGCTTTACGCCGTAGTGCGCTTCCAGTTCTTCGCCGATCTTGCCCAATAGTGCCGCATCCTTATGAGGCGATACCGAAAGAGTGGTGGCAAAATAATCATATCCGCCCTCTTTGGCAAGATGCGCAGCTTCTTCCATTCGCAGACGGAAGCAAAATTCGCATCGTGCACCGCCTTCGGGCTCATGCTCATAGCCGCGCACAACTGAGATAAAATCGGAGTGTTGATAATCGCCCTCAATCAGCGTTGCCCAATTGGTCTTTTTCAGCACTTCCTTTTGCGTTTCCAGACGATGCTGATATTCGCTCTCGGGGAAGATATTAGGATTGTAATAGAATAGTGTAATGTCAAAATACTGTGCTAAATATTCCAGTACATAAGTGGAACAGGGACCGCAGCAGGAATGGAGAAGAAGTCTTGGCTTGCCCTCTAAGGTAGGGATGAGGGCATCCAGCTGTGCTTGATAACGGGTCTTCATTAAGACAGTTCAGCGGAAGCGGTTTTCAAAAGCTCAGGAATGTTCAACTGCTGAGGGCACATTTCCATACAAGCGCCGCACTCTACGCACTGATCAGCGCCCTTGCCTTCGGAAACCATACGGCGGTAACGGCCGTTACCGGAGATATTGTTGTTATACTTGAATGCCTCATTCCAAGTGCCGAAGATAGCGGGAATGTCCACACCTGCGGGACAGGGCATACAGTAACGGCATCCGGTGCAACCAACCTTGGTACGGCGGAGATATTCTTCACGCGCCTTCATTACGATTGCCAGCTCTTCCTCGGACATGGTATTTGCGCCGGTGCGATCGAAGATTGCAAGGTTATCCATGGTCTGCTCCATATTGGTTACACCAGACAGAACGGTTGCAACCTGAGGGAAGTTGCACAGCCAACGGAATGCCCACTCAACAGCGGAACGCTTTTCGGGATAGCTGTCAAATACTGCCTGAACGGTATCGGGAACGTTAGCCAGTCTGCCGCCCAACAGACCTTCCATAATTACGATGGGGATGTTCTTCTGACCTGCCAGCTCAACACCCTTGATGGTTGCCTGATTGTTGATGTCCATATAGTTGAACTGGATCTGGCACATATCCCAGTCGTAATCGTTGATGATTTCTTCAAATGCTTCGTAATTGTCGTGGAAGGAGAAGCAAGCATACTTGATCTTACCTTCAGCCTTCAGACCGTCCAAAAACTCACGTACGCCCAAATCACGCATACGGTGCCATGCATCGCGGTTCAGCGAGTGAACCAAATAGAAATCGATGCAATCAACGCCCAAATTGGTGCGCTGTTCCTCGTAAAGACGGGGAAGATCCTCAGGGGTCTTGCAATCCCAGATGGGAAGCTTGGTGGCAACGTAAACCTTTTCACGCCAGCCGCCCTGCAGTGCTTTGCCCAGTACCTTTTCTGCCTGACGGTCAGAATAAACGTAAGCGGTATCCAGATAATTTACGCCGTTTTCGATTGCAGTGTGAATAATCTGATTTGCAAGCTCTTGATTAACGACACGCTTGCCTTCTTCGTTGGTGATCATGGGGAATCGCATACATCCGATACCGAATGCGGATACTTCGATCCCCAGTTTACCCATTTTTCTGTACTGCATAATGTGGTCTCCTTTATTGATAATATTAATTTATTTAAATTTCAAAGTCCACGCAAGCGCGGCTGAGTCGGACGGGACGCATGAATGCGCCAACTGCTTTGTGATCGGGATGAACGATATATGCGTTGAGATCCTCAAAGCTGTCAAAATCGCTGATGAGGCAAAGATCATAATTTTCCTGATTGGCATCAGGGGAATTGGTTACAACAGTAGAGGAACGAATCAGGTCAATTTTTTCGGGAAGCGCATCCAGCATTGCCTTGGTGATGGCGATGTTTTCGGCTTTGGTACGGCCCTCTGCTTCTTCTTTGAATTTGAACATAACAATGTGTCTGATCATTGTGCGTTATTCCTTTCGTTAATCGATTTCGTTTCGCAAAATCTGCGTTGCTTTCTCTAAAACGATCCGTCTTGCACGATCGGCAACCTTCATGTCATTGTACTGAAGATACCATACATGAGCTTCGTAGATGAAGAACATCATGGAATAAACAGCCATACGGATTCGTCTGTTCTTGGTGTTCTTGGGTTGTTGATACAGATCGTGATGACCAAGCCAAGGCGAGCCAAGATCAAAATCAAGATCGCCATAAACGGCACGGTCTACGTCAATAATTGCAGCCAGGTGCCATCCGTCATCGGTTTGCTTTACAAGAATATTTCCTCCCCAAAGATCGCCGTGACAGAGAGAGGGGCGGGTAACTTCTTCCAAAGCTTCCTTGGCGTGATTGATAGAAGCAATTACATGGGCAGCCTCGGCTGCAGTAAAGGAACCACATCCGCGTGCCTGATCCATGATGGTTTCGACTTCGTATAATACGTGACTATACCAATTGGGATGTCCTTTTCCGTTCAGCACCTCGGACACTCTGCCGAATGCAGGACCTTTCAAAAGATGCATATTGGAAAGGGCTTCGACGGTTTCATCCATGACTACTTTCCGCTCGTTCTCATTCAGATGTACAGAAGACAAGGGTGTAGAATCAATGTAATCCACCAGCATGAAATCACGATCGTCCACTTTTCCGGTCGCAACAATATGAGAGCAAGGAATATTGGCAGCCTCCATTGCGGTAAAGACAAATTCCTCGGCGGCCATCATGTCCTTTTCATAGTACATGAGCAACTCAGGGTGAACGGGTCCTACCCGAAGGATCATCTTTCGTCCGTCGGAAAGAGAAACTTGATAAGTCGTGTTGAACAAACCACCGCTTTTGATGAAATGGTCGGTAAGCTCACAACCGGTATGCGTAAAGATGAGTGTGCGCAGTTTGTCCTCATCCAATGTTTGAAACAAATAAGAATTACTGTTTGCCATAATACACCTACATAAGTTGGTAATTTTCGTCTGTCATTGCGCCGCGTGCATAAAGGATCCATTTGGAGCGATCCAGAGGATTTGGTCCTCTGCGAGGAGTGGTTGCACCCAGCTCAAGAGGACAAGGACGGTAGCATTCCAAATCGGATGTGAAGATTGCGGTACCATGGGTCAGGGAGGCGAGTCGCAAGGGATATTCCAGCGAAGTTGCCGCAGGAATATGCGCCTCCATGGTGAATTTATCACCACGGATTACGGGGCTCTCAAACTCACCGCGCATTTTGGTGATGTCACTTAAAATCTTACCCAAGAATTCTTCGCCTGCACTGATCTTTACTCGCAGAATCGGTTCCAACAAGGTAGTACCCGTATTGCGAAGACCGTCCATCAAAGCCATGGGAGTGGCAACGAAAAAGTCAAGGGGGTGGGTATGGATTGTATGATGCTCACCGTCAGCAAGAGTGATTTTTAGGTCAGTTACTTCCCAACCAAGCATTCCTTGAGAGAGGGATGCCTTTACCGATTGCTCGATGTGTGCCTGATAACGATAGAAGAGCTTGTTACTGGGAACATGACCGCCATCGTAAACTACGCCGCTTCCTTGAGGGAGGGGCTCTAAAAGGAATTTCACAACAGCCCAACAGGGCTTGGGCATCGTGTATGCTTCAAAGCCGTAGCCTTTTTGAGAGGGAGTTTCCTTATATATAATGGTAGGCGGAGAGAAGATTGCCTTTAGTTTATATCGCTCCCACAATAGTGCAGTCAAGACCTCTAATTGAATCTTACCGGTTATGGAGAGAAGAATCTCTCGTTCAGCTTTAGAAAAACGGCAGGACAAGAGAGGATCTTCGTCCGAGAGCTCGGTCAGCGCTTTCAACAGCGCGGGCAACTGTTCTTCGGTTTCCGGGGCAGCTTTTACCTGTAAGTAGGGAAGCGCCAAGCGAAGCCGCTCGGGGAGGCGATAGGAACCGATGGTCTGATATACCTTGGCAGAAGAAAGACCGCAAAGAGCGGCGATTTCACCGCCGGTTGCAATTCCGCTGTCACGGAATTTTGCACCGCTGACCGTACGGATTTGAGAAATTTTTTCGCCGGTATCGGAGAGTGAAAGAACGCCGTCTTCCAACTTCAGCGCATCGCGGGATTGCAGGGTGCCGCCAAATAAACGCACTCGGGCAATCTTGCCCATGGATTTATCATGC
The DNA here is from genome assembly GCA_045645175.1 of Eubacteriales bacterium. Taxonomy (GTDB): domain Bacteria; phylum Bacillota; class Clostridia; order Oscillospirales; family CAG-272; genus CAKSQF01. Next base: position 4,171 of record JAZRIH010000184.1, read on the forward strand.
TCAATCGCATAGACAAGACCTGACAGCTCATCGGTCATTCGGCAGGATGCACGAGGAAGGAAACGAAGCAAACCGTCCAGAACTTCTTTTACGCCGAGCCCCTTCTGCGCAGCACCGCAGTAGACAGGGATCAGACGGCGCTGCTTCACGCCATCGGTAAGTACACTTTCTAGCAGATCGGGATCGACAGCCTCTCCCTCCAAGTATAGCTCGGCAATTTCATCATTCAAATCTGCCGCCGCCTCAGTCAAACGATCCCAAAGATTATCGGGCTGCGTGATTGTATAATCGGCAAGCCCTTCGTTGACTGCTTGGGTAATGGGAAGTAGCTTTGCGTCATCCATAGGAAGCTCTCGGGGAAATTCCTCAATAATGGAGCTTGTGCGGCTTCCGGCGCGGTCGATTTTATTTAAAAATATAATGGTAGGAATATTCAGCTTTCGCAGAGCATTCCAAAGTCGTTCAGTATGAGATTGGATTCCTTCCACAGACGAAAGAATCAATAATGCGGCATCGGGTGCCAGGAGGGAACGTTCCACCTCACCCGCAAAGTCACTATGCCCGGGAGTATCGATGAGATTAATTCGTACATTCTGATAGGTAAAGGAAGCCTCTGCGGCTTTGACCGAAATACCTCTGCTACGCTCAATTTCCAAACGATCAGTCTGGGTAGATCCGTTGTCAACACTGCCGGCAGAGCGAATGGCACCGCTGTGATAGAGCAGTTGTTCGGTAAGTGTGGTTTTACCGGCGTCAACGTGAGCAAGAACAGCAAGATTTAAAATTTGATCTGCAACCATAAGAGCACTCCTTTCAATTGTGTTCTTCTCATTTTACCACATAATAAATATGATTGCAATACTTTTTCTAAATTTGTGAATCCGAGAATCAATGATTGTTTCTTAAAAAAATGTAGAATATTATAAATTAAGCATTGCAATTTAAAATAATCTGTGATATAATAGGAAAAAAATAAATGCAGATCGTCCCTTTCGCGTCCTCTACCCTTGAGGTTATATGAAAATTATCATTACCGGTTTCGCCCCGTTCGGAGGCGAGAAAATTAACCCCTCTTATGAAGCAATTAAATTGCTTCCTGATGAGATCAACGGATGTCAACTCATTAAATTTGAGATGCCCGTAAGTTATGACGCATGTCGTACAATATTGGATTGGATGATCCCATTACACAAGCCGGACGGTGTGATTTGCCTTGGACAAGCCAGGGGAAGAACTGCCATCACGCCTGAATTTGTTGCAATTAATTTGAAGCACAGTATTACGCCCGATAACTCCGGTATTTCTTATTTGGACAAGTCGGTTATTCCTGACGGCCCTGCAGCATATTTTACTACTTTGCCGGTTCGGCAAATGGTAAATGATTTGCACGCTGCCAATCTTCCCGGATTTGTTTCTTACAGTGCAGGTACATATGTATGTAATTGCCTTATGTATCATCTTATGCATATTTTGAAAACACAGCACCCTCACATTAAAGGCGGCTTCATTCATGTTCCGTATTCTAAGGAACAGTTAAATAACAAATCTTTGCCGTATTATTCGATGGAGATTTCCGATATTGCCAAAGGCGTAGAGATCTGTCTCCGCACGCTGATCACATCCATTCGAAACGATTAATTGAATTATAGGATTATTTCAAAGCCTCCGATAGGAGGCTTTATTTTTGTGCTTATTTTGTGCACATCGTACAATTATGGAACAAAATGTTTGAGCAATAACACGGCAAAAAAACACTTTACAAAACTACAGTGATAGTGTATAATTGTGTCATGCGCAAAAACGGAGGAAATAAGTATGCCCCATAATTATAAAAATGAACCTCACTTGTTATTTCAAGTGTTGGCATCTTTAAATACAACCGAGGAGATCGCTATTCTTTTAGAAGATCTCTGTACGGTAAAAGAAATAGAGCAAATGGATCAGCGTATTCGCAGTGCGACCTTACTGATGGAAGGGAAAACTTATACGCAGATCAGTGAAGAAACCGGTATCTCTACCGTTACTCTCAGCCGTGTATCCAGAGCGCTTCAATATGGAAGCGGTGGATACAGCAAAATTTTGAAGAACTATATCAATACATCGAAGGAATCAACCTAATGAATCGCATCCCCTTACCCCAAAACATGACAAAGGATGAAAGAGTTAATCTTTCTCTGGAAACCTTATTTGAATCTTACGGCTTTCGCAAATTCAAAATGCGTAAGTTTGAAACTTATGCATTGTATGAGGAATTCAAATCCTTTTTGATCAGTGAATATATATTGACCTTTTCCTCTCCCGAAGGAAAATTGATGGCTCTCCGTCCTGATGTTACGCTGTCCATTGTAAAGAATACCCGTGCGGACGAGAATCATTCCGATAAGGTATTCTATCGGGAAAACGTTTACCGTATGGATCGCCATACGAAAGAGTATCGTGAAATACCTCAAGCAGGTGTGGAAATGATCGGTACCATTGATGCTGCCGCCACTCTGGAGATTATCCGCATGGCCAAGCAGAGTCTGGAAATCATCGATCCCGTATCGATTCTTTGCCTTTCCCATACCGGATTTGCAGAAGGAATTTTGGAGGCGTGCCAGACTCCCGATGATTTGCGTTCCAATGTCCTGCAATGCCTGCGTACGCAGAATATTCATGATTTGATTGCAATTGTTGCCGACCGTGAGCCCCGTCAAGGCTGGCTTGCTGATCTTTCCGAAGTTTTGACTTCCCGTGGTTCTTATGAAGAAACGCTCTTGATTGCACGCAAAATTGCAGTTAACAATCGAATGATCGATGCACTGGACGAACTGGAGTTTATAGGCCAAACTCTGACCTCGCTTGGAATGTCCGATGGAATCCGCCTGGATTTTACAATGCAAAGCGATCTAACCTATTACAACGGCATTCTTATGCAAGGATATGTAGAGAAATATCCCGGTATCATCTTGACTGGCGGCAGATACGATCGTTTGCTGACCAAATTCCACAAGAATCTGTCTGCACTTGGATTTGCGCTAAATCTGGGTGATCTTAACTCTTGTTATCCCAATCCTGCAGAATACGATGCGGATGTTCTGCTACTGTATTCTCCTGCTTGTTCTTTAACAGAAATCATGCATAAAGCAGAAACGCTTCGCAAGGAAGGGAAGCGCGTACATCTTGCTCAGAGTGCTCCCAAAGGATTCTCCGCCAAAGAAGTTATCGATCTGCGTAAGGAGGTGGCATCATGCTGAATGTTGCTCTGCCCAAAGGACGTTTGGGTATGAAGGTTTATAATATGCTTGCCGCCATCGGTTACGAGTGTCCTGAGATTTTGGAAGACAATCGTAAACTGATTTTTGAAAACACCGAGAATGGAGTCCGCTATTTCTTGGTAAAGCCTTCGGATGTTGCCATTTATGTAGAAAAAGGTGCCGCAGATATCGGTGTAGTTGGCAAAGATATATTGCTGGAACAAAATCCCGATCTGTATGAATTGTTAGACTTGGGATTTGGCAAATGCCGTATGTGCGTAGCCGCTCCTGTAGGGTACCGTGAGGACTATGACCGTCCGATCAAGGTTGCTACTAAATTTATTCATATTGCCAAGCAATACTATGAAAGCCGCAATCGTGAAATTGAAATCATCAAGCTCAGTGGATCTATTGAAATTGCCCCTATTGTAGGTCTGTCTGATGTAATCGTAGATATTGTAGAAACCGGTACAACGTTGAAGGAAAATGATCTGCAAGTATATGAGGAGATCGTTCCCATCAGTGCTCGTTTGGTGGCAAATAAGGCATCCTCCA